>NZ_JBLVPI010000020.1:0-80448 GCF_048284325.1 Flavobacterium esculini
AAAGCATAATTAACATGAGAACCTATAAAGCAAAAAACAGTAGCAAAAACATTTTTGCTACTGTTTAATATTTAATTTTATCTAATAATCTGTATCGTTTTTTCAGGACGGGACACTGCAAAGCCATTTGAAAATTATCCGAGCTAATTTTTTAAATACTTTTCCAAGAATCGATCTTGTTCCCAAAGCAAATGCAAAATATTTTCTTTTGCCACATAACTGTGGGCTTCTTTTGGTAAAATTACCATTCTTGCTGGTGCTCCTAATCCTTTTAGAGCCTGAAAATAACGTTCAGTTTGCAATGTGAAAGTTCCAGGATTGTTATCTGCTTCACCATGAATTAAAAGCATTGGTGTTTTCATTTTTTCGGCATTCATAAAAGGTGACATTGTATTGTACACTTCTGGAATTTCCCAATAATTGCGTTGCTCACTTTGAAAACCAAATGGAGTTAGGGTTCTGTTGTATGCACCACTTCGGGCAATTCCACAGGCAAAAACATTGGAATGAGTCAGTAAATTAGCTACCATAAAAGCGCCATACGAATGTCCACCAACAGCTACTTTTTTCTTGTTGATATAACCTAAAGCATCTACTGCGTTGATTGCTGCTTCGGCATCATCGACTAATTGCGTAATGAAATTGTCATTAGGCTCTGTGGTTCCTTCTCCAATGATAGGAAACGAAGCATCGTCAAGGACAACATATCCTTTGGTTACCCAATATACAAAAGAACCATAATAAGGAAATGTAAATTCATTTGGATTCTGATTGCTTTGTCCTGCACTGCTTTTATCTTTGAATTCAGCTGGATATGCCCAAATCAATAAAGGTAGTTTCTCTTTTTTGACTTTATCATATCCTGTAGGTAAGTATAAAGTACCGGATAATTCCACACCATCTTTTCGTTTGTATTTGATAACTTCTTTATTAACGTTTTTAATGCTTTCAAATGGATTTTTGAAAGCGGTAATTGGAGTTAGGCCATTTTTTTGTTTAATGTTTCTAAAGTAATAATTTGGATACTCACTTTTAGACTGAATCTGAACTAAAACCTTTCCTTTTTTGAAATCTTCAATCTCCAGTAAATCTTCTTTTTTATCTTTGTAAAGTGAAGTATACAATCTTTTTGATTGTAATGTTTTTAGATTGAATTCATCAATAAATGGAAACTGTCCATCTTTAGTATAACCATCACCTATACGGAAAGCGTTATCATTTTCAATGGCTAAAACATATTTATTATATTGATTTTTTTTGGTTTCGAAAGTTCCGGGATCAGCATAAATATCTTGTGAGTTTCTATCCGTGATTATTTTTGGTTTTTGTGTTAAATCAGATGGATTTATTAAGTAGGTTTTTGTGTTTCGAGTATCATACCATTCATCGGAAACGATTGCAACGGCATCATTTCCCCAAATTATATGACTGTATCTTTGTGGTGTTTTTAGTAACGAAATTGCGTCTGCGCTAAAAGGGGCTTCCCAAAGAAATACTTCATCTCTAAACTGCACTTTGTTTGCTTGATCTCCTTCGTCCAGTGCTACAACATAAGATATTGTTGCGGGCTTGTCATTTCTCCAAGCCATTTCTCTTTTTCCTTTGCGAACCGCCATGAACCCTTTTGGCATGATTTCATTCAAAGGCACTTCATTTACTATTTTTATTGCAACACCATTTTTGTCATAAACGACTGTTTTTAATGGAAAACGACTTAACGGAACGATATATGAAAATGGTTTTTGAATAGTGGTTAACATCAGATAATTACCATCTGGGGAAAAACTTTCTCCTGCATACATGTCGGCATTTTTGAATAAAGTTGTTGCCCCGTTAATGTTTACTTTATACAATTCAGAAGTAATTATGTTTTCGAAATTGATTTCATCATTTTTATTTTTTAACATATCCGGATAGGTTCTGTTTTGTGATTTTGAACCATCAGCATTGGAGATAATTGGACCCGTTGGCATATCTTTTTTAGCATCCAATAGTGCTGTTCTGTTTTTTGGTAACATTTTCACCAAAATAGTTTCGTTGTCATTGAGCCAGTTAAATGGATTGCCAAGATTAGCATTTACGGTGGCTTCGGTCAATTTTTTTGCTTTTGCCGATACTACATCCAAAACCCAAAGTTCAACACCTATATTGATTGTATTAGAAAATAAAATCTTAGAATCATTAGGTGACCAGAGAATATTGCTGATGTGAGGATTTGTTGGTAAACCAGTAACTTGTATCTCATTTTGACTTTGTATTTTTCGTAATTTCAGATTAGTAATATAGGTTACCGTACTCGAAATATTGGTTATTGGATTGATTCTTAAACCGCCTAAACGCAATTCTTCCTGATTTAATTCCTCTAATGTTTTATAGGTATTTCTATAGGACAAAAGCATGTATTCTTTTTTTGTATCCATAGATACAGAAGGTGCTCTTTGATAATTAGCTAAATCCAAAATTGATTTGGAAGGTCTTTGATAGGTTAGGTTTTCTTGTGCGAAACCGAATAGGCTTAGACCTAGAAATAATAAGGTTACTTTTAACTTCATGTATATAAATAGTTTAAATTGATGAAAGATATAATTGTTATGATTTGTCTAAATTAGTTTTATATTGTTACATTTTTGAAAATAAATGTTTATTTTTAATCTGAATCCCTAGCCCTGATGGGAGCGGCATCCTTTTATTCTCGTTTTTTTTACGAGAATAAAAGATACAGTGTACAGCAGGATATAGCTCCTGAAAATTATAATTGCATATTACTAAAAAAGTAGTAATTTGGAACCTGAGATTTAGCATATTGTTAAATATGTATCGTTGATTTTAATGAAATAATAAAACTATGTATCATTCAAAAATAGCAGGATTGGGGTTTTACGTTCCTTCCAATATAGTTACTAATGACGATTTGTCGAAAATTATTGACACAAATGATGAGTGGATTCAGGAGCGTACGGGTATTCAAGAAAGAAGACATATTATTCGCGGGGAAGATACTACAACTACGATGGGAGTAAAAGCGGCTGAAATAGCGATTGAGCGTTCCGGTGTTGCAAAAGGAGACATTGATTTTATTGTTTTTGCTACTTTGAGTCCGGATTACTATTTTCCTGGCCCGGGAGTTTTGGTGCAACGCGATTTAGGTCTTAGAACTATTGGGGCTTTGGATGTAAGGAATCAATGTTCCGGGTTTATTTATGCGTTGTCCGTTGCGGATCAATACATAAAAACGGGAATGTATAAAAATGTTTTGGTAATTGGTTCTGAGGTGCACTCGGCAGGATTGGATATGACGACGCGAGGCAGAGGTGTTTCGGTAATTTTTGGTGATGGAGCAGGAGCAGCAATTTTGAGCAGAGAAGAAGATTTGACCAAAGGAATTTTGTCCACACATTTACATTCTGAAGGACAACATGCCGAAGAATTAATTGTAAAAGCACCAGGAATGGGAGGGCGATGGGTTACTGATATTTTAGCCGATAATGATCCAGATGATGAAAGTTATTTCCCTTATATGAATGGGCAATTTGTCTTTAAAAATGCTGTAGTTCGTTTTAGCGAAGTAATAAATGAAGCGCTGCAGGCTAATAATTTGCAGGTTTCGGATATTGATATGTTGATTCCACATCAGGCAAATTTGAGAATTTCTCAATTTATCCAAAAGAAATTTGGATTGACGGACGACCAAGTATATAACAATATTCAAAAATACGGTAATACAACTGCCGCTTCTATTCCTATTGCTTTGACTGAAGCATGGGAACAAGGGAAAATAAAATCAGGAGATACAGTAGTTTTGGCTGCTTTTGGTAGTGGTTTTACTTGGGGAAGTGCTATTATAAAATGGTGAAAAATCTTTTTTAGTTGTAACGATTTATATCAGAAAACCCGGAGTTGGCATACTCCGGGTTTTCTTTTTGCAACAAACTATTAAAACTTATTTTATAAAAGTCCACCACCACCTTGGGTTTCGTTTTTATCACGTGCTTTTCTTTCAATCGCTTTGTTTTTTCCTGCCTCAAAACGGTAATTGAATCCAATATATGCCGATTGACTTTCCCAGTTGAATTGTCCTTCCAGTTTTTTTGTTTTGGTTCCTTCAAAAGCGAAGCGCATCGTATTGAAAACATCGCTCAATCTTGCTGTAGTGGTTCCGCTTCCTTTTAGAACTGTATAACTGGTTCCTAAATCCATTTTCCATATTGGTTGTCTCAGCATTGTATTCCTAAAATCGCGACCTCTATACATACTTGATAATTGAAAGCGTAAGTTTTTAGAAGCCTTAAATGTATTACTGATACGCGCATTAACGGCTGTTACATTTACTTCAACAAACTCGTCAGCTACCACACCTCTTGTTTTTTTATTGTATGCATCAAATACGAAAAGCCAAAAGTTACCTAATAGACTCTTTAATGGATGAATTGTTACAACTATTTAAAAAAAAATGACACAACTGTAATTAGTAAATATTCAAACAAGATACTTTGACTCGGAAATTATATTGTTTTCCAATTTTCAAATCGATGCATTATAACTATATTTGCAACCTTTAAATAAATACATAAAATGACATTATCACAAATTCTTACACCTTCTATTGAAAAAGCTGTTCAGGCTTTATTTGACATTGCTATTGACAAAGTTGAATTTCAAACCACTCGGAAGGAATTTGAAGGAGATATTACGATGGTTATTTTTCCATTATTGAAAGTTATTAAAAGTAATCCTGTAGAATTGGGAAACAAAATAGGGAACTATTTAGTGGAAAACCTAACAGAAGTGTGTCGTTTTAATGTAGTTTCAGGGTTTTTAAACATTGTTATTTCTGACGAATATTATTTAGATTTCTTCAAAGGAATCAAAGATGATGCAAGGTTTGGTTTCGTTACGCCAAATGCTGAAGATAAAGCTGTCATGGTAGAATACTCTTCTCCTAACACGAATAAACCGTTGCATTTAGGTCACGTTCGTAACAATCTTTTAGGATATTCTGTTGCCGAAATTATCAAAGCTTCGGGTAAAAAAGTATATAAAACGCAGATCATAAACGATAGAGGAATTCATATTTGTAAATCGATGTTGGCTTGGCAAAAATTCGGAAACGGACAAACACCAGAATCAACGGGTTTAAAAGGAGATAAATTAGTTGGAAATTTTTATGTTGCTTTTGATAAAGCGTATAAAGTAGAAATTGCCCAATTAATGAGTGCCGGAAAAACCGAAGAGGAGGCGAAAAAACAAGCGCCTATCATTCTTGAAGCACAAGAAATGTTGCTGAAATGGGAAGCTGGAGACGCTGAGGTAATAAATCTTTGGAAAGCCATGAACCAATGGGTTTATGACGGTTTTGCAGTCACCTATAAAAATTTAGGAGTCGATTTTGATTGTTATTACTATGAAAGTAATACCTATTTACTAGGAAAAGACGTTGTTCAAATTGGTTTGGAGAAAGGTGTTTTCGAAAAAGATCCTGACGGTTCGGTTTGGATTGATTTAACAGATGAAGGTTTAGACCGAAAAATTGTACTTCGTTCAGACGGAACGGCCGTTTATATGACGCAAGATATTGGAACTGCTATTCAACGTGTAAAAGATTACCCAGATGTAGGCGGGATGGTTTATACCGTAGGAAACGAACAGGATTATCATTTCAAAGTATTGTTTCTTATCTTGAAAAAATTAGGTTTTGACTGGTCCGAAAATCTTTTCCATTTATCGTACGGAATGGTAGATTTACCTTCCGGAAAAATGAAAAGCCGTGAAGGAACTGTTGTTGATGCAGATGATTTGATGCAGGAAATGACAGATACAGCACAGAAAATTGCTGAGGATTTGGGAAAACTAGATACCTATTCAGCTGAAGAAAAAACAAAATTATACAATACTATCGGTTTGGGCGCTTTGAAATATTACATTTTGAAAGTAGATCCAAAAAAACGAATCCTTTTCAATCCCGAAGAATCAGTAGATTTTGCAGGAAACACAGGACCATTTATTCAATACACTTATGCCCGAATTCAATCGATTATTCGCAAAGCCAATTTTGACTTTTCCAATACATCCGAAATGGTAACATTGCACGAAAAAGAGAAAGAATTATTAAAACAGTTGGAATTATTTCCTGAGGTAATTCAAAATGCCGCACACAATCATAGTCCGGCTTTACTGGCAAATTTTACGTATGATTTGGTACGTGAATACAATTCATTCTATCAGGCTGTCCCTATTCTTGGTGAAGAAGATTTAGAAAAGAAAATTTTCAGGGTTCAATTGTCTAAAAAAGTGGCTGATACCATTGCGGCTTCTTTTAGTTTGTTAGGAATTAATGTTCCCGAAAGAATGTAATAAAATAAATTATTCAAATACAAAACGACTTCAAATAGAGGTCGTTTTTTTGTTAAAATAAATTGAAATTCGTTTGTCAATTATCCAATTATCTGATTGCCTAATTATCTAATTAGTTTATCTTTGCACTTCAATAAAATAAAAAATCATGTTCGATAATTTAAGCGATAAATTAGATAAAGCCTTTCATATACTAAAAGGGCACGGAAAAATCACCGAAGTAAACGTAGCTGATACATTAAAGGAAGTTCGAAGAGCTTTACTGGATGCCGATGTTAACTTTAAAATCGCAAAAGATTTTACTACCAAAGTAAAAGAAAAAGCAATTGGTCAAGACGTTTTGACGACACTTCAACCAGGACAATTATTGGTTAAGTTAGTTAAAGACGAACTTACTGAATTAATGGGTGGTGATGTTGCCGGAATTAATTTATCAGGAAATCCTACAGTGATTTTGATGTCAGGTTTACAAGGATCAGGGAAAACTACTTTTTCAGGAAAATTGGCAAATTATTTACTTACAAAAAAGAATAAAAAACCACTTTTGGTTGCCTGTGATATTTATCGTCCAGCGGCTATTCAACAATTATATGTCGTAGGGGATTCGATTGGAGTTGAGGTTTACTCTGAACCAGAAAATAAAAATCCAGTTGAAATTGCACAGAATGCAATCAAACACGCAAAAGCTAATGGGTTTAATGTAGTGATTGTGGATACTGCAGGTCGTTTAGCTGTTGATGAAGTAATGATGGATGAAATCGCGCGTGTTCATAAAGCGATTCAACCACAAGAAACTTTATTTGTTGTTGATGCAATGACAGGTCAGGATGCAGTAAATACGGCTAAAGCATTTAATGATATTTTAAATTTTGATGGGGTTATCTTAACAAAATTAGATGGTGATACTCGTGGTGGTGCAGCTTTATCAATTAAAACTATTGTAAACAAACCAATTAAATTTGTAGGTACAGGAGAAAAGATGGATGCAATTGATGTATTCTATCCTATTCGTATGGCCGAACGTATCCTTGGAATGGGTGATGTTGTGTCTTTGGTAGAAAGAGCACAAGAGCAATTTGACGAAGAAGAAGCAAGAAAAATCCAAAAGAAAATTGCTAAAAATGAATTTGGTTTTGATGATTTCTTGTCCCAAATACAGCAAGTTAAGAAAATGGGTAATATGAAAGATTTGGTTGGAATGATACCAGGTGCTTCAAAAGCCATGAAGGATGTAGAAATCGAAGATGATGCTTTCAAGCATATAGAAGCAATTATTCACTCGATGACTCCAATAGAAAGAAGCAAGCCAGCTCTAATTGATGTAAAGAGAAAAGCTAGAATTGCAAAAGGTTCCGGTACAAAAATAGAGCAAGTTAATCAGTTGATGAAACAGTTTGAGCAAATGAGCAAGATGATGAAAATGATGCAAGGACCTGGAGGAAAAAATCTAATGAAAATGATGGGTGGCATGCAAGGTGGTATGCCAGGAATGCGATAAAAAAATCGTGTTCGGTATTCAGTTTTGAAACACATTATATTAATATTTAAGCGTTTTCGTTTTAAGTTTCCAAAACTTTAAACATTAAGCTTTAAACTTTTTAAAAAAGAAGAAATGCAACTACTAGACGGAAAAAAAACATCGGAAGATATTAAACAGGAAATTGCTGCCGAAGTTCAACTGATGAAAAACAATGGGGAAAAAGTGCCTCATTTAGCAGCTGTAATCGTTGGTACTAATGGAGCCAGCTTAACATATGTTGGCAGTAAAGTACGTTCTTGTGAGCAAATTGGTTTCGAATCCACTTTAGTAAGTTTACCAGAAACTATTACTGAAACTGAATTGCTTTCAAAAATCAAAGAACTAAATGAAGATGATAATCTAGATGGTTATATCGTTCAATTGCCTTTGCCAAAACACATTGATGAGCAAAAAATATTAATGGCTATTGATCCTGATAAAGATGTAGATGGTTTTCATCCTGCTAATTTCGGAAAAATGGCTTTAGAAATGGAAACATTTTTACCGGCAACTCCATTTGGAATTATGCAATTGTTAGAACGCTACAAAGTAGAAACAGCAGGAAAACATACCGTTGTTATTGGACGTAGCCATATTGTAGGAAGACCTATGAGTATTTTAATGAGCCGCAAAGGATATCCAGGTGATTCAACAGTAACACTGACTCACAGTAGAACTAAAAACATTGAGGAGTTTACAAAAAATGCTGATATTATCATTACAGCATTAGGAGTTCCTAATTACCTTAAAGCCCATATGGTGAAAGACGGAGTGGTTGTAATTGACGTAGGTATTACCAGAGTAGAAGATGCTTCACACCCAAAAGGATATGTAATCACAGGAGATGTTGATTTTGACGAAGTGAGTAAAAAGTCCTCTTTCATAACTCCCGTTCCGGGTGGAGTAGGACCAATGACGATTGCAATGTTGTTAAAAAACACACTTCTGGCCAGAAAACTGAGAAGTGCTAAAAATAATTAGAACAAGGCCTATTCACAAGAGTAGGCTTTTTTTATTATGGGAAATCTACAAGGAATGCAATTTAAGACAATAGATGAGTTTCTAGATTATCTGCCGGAAGAGGAACTAGAAATCGTTCTTTTTTTGCGTAAAATTATCTTAGAATGTATTCCAAATTGCAAAGAGAAATTGGCTTATAATGTCCCTTTTTATTATTGTCATTCTCGAATTTGCTTTATTTGGCCCGCTTCCATCCCTTGGGGGAAAGTAGAGCAAGGAGTAGCGATTGGTTTTTGTAAAGGCACTTCATTTTTAGATGAGACTTTTGAAACAACAAAGTTTACTTCCAAAATAACGTTTACTTCTGTCGCAGCAATTGATGTTGCTTTTTTGAGAAAGCAAATCTATGAAGCCGTTTTGATTGATGAACAAATTGTAAAAGCGAAGCGGAGAAAAATCCAATAATCTCTTTTTTACTTAAATCTTGAGTCTTTATTTTCTTTGTAAGTTCCCATGATTCGGTCCCAAATGGAGAAATATAATCCATAATTAAAACCTCCTCCAATTTCGTGATGTAAATCATGATTTGTAGTTGTGTTTTTCCATTTCCCTATTAGATGAAAAATCTTTTTTTTAGAAAAAATTTCATAACCTAAATGTATTAAAACATTGTAGATAGTCATGAAAGTTAGGAATAATACAAGTGCTAGCGGATGTATTGGCATAATAAAAATAATCAAAGGAATTATTCCCAAAGAAATTAATGCTTCAGCCGGGTGGAAGGCAAAGGCGGTCCAAGGTGTGGGGTTATGTGATAGATGATGAATTTTATGAAACTTATAGAGCCATTTATAACTGTGCATTAATTTATGTGTCCAATAAAAATAGGTGTCATGAATAAGAATCATTAAGAATATACTGCCTATTAAATAAAATATTCCATAATCAGCTATATCAAGGTATATTTTTGTAATCCCTTTTTGATACCAATACAATACGATTCCACTTGTCCCGCTATAGATAAGTAAGGTGAGGAAAGAAAAAAAAATCTCATTTTTTAGTTGATTTGAAGTAGGGAATTTATCTTGGATTTTTAAATGGGAAAGTTTGTTTTTCTTCCAAATGTAAAAAACAAAATAGGCGATTCCCGCTATAAGGAAATACCTGAAAATTAATATAATGGCTCCTGCCATCCAGCTATATTCGTTGAAGAAAAACATAGTTAATTTTTTAAATTATCTTTTCGAATAAATTGCTGGCATCCAAAACTTTGTAATTCCATTATTGATTGATCGAAATTGGCGTCTAAAACATTTCCTGTTTTTGTTTGGCAAAACGGACAAGCATTAATGTCTCCGTCTGTGTCAACATAAAAACTGCGATTCCCGGCTGCATAACATCCCTGTCGTCTTTGATAATAGCCATGATAACTGATAAGAGGATAATTATTATATTTTGGATTGTAATTCATTTCTAAATAAAAATCTTCCAAAAGACTAATTTGTTCGGTTGATAAAGAAACTTCTTTTCCATGATAATGGCCCACAGCTTTAGGTTCTAATATTTGAATAAAAGAAACACCTAGTTTTTTAGCAAGACTGGCGTACTCCATCAGATTGTCGAGAGTTGTGAAATCTTTCGATGCACAAAGTGATAAAGCGACAACTAATCGATTAGCTATTGCATTTTGCACTCCTTTTTCAACCCAATAATAAGCTTCTTTAAAACCTCTGAAATGATTGTGTTTTTCTGGGTCAAAATGGTCTAAGCTAATTATAACGCCATTTAATCCTGCCGTTTTCAATTTTTTTGCATTCTCTGGAGTTAATTTGTATCCTGAAGTCAGCACCCAAAAATCAGTTTCTTTTTTTGAACTGTTTAAAAGGTCTACTAGTAAATCAACTTTTAAAAGTGGTTCTCCTCCGGAAAAATGAATTTGGCTGACTCCTCGTTCCTGAATTTTTGCAACAATACTTTTTAGCTGATCAGGGGAAAGGGTTTCTTTCTTATTTAGGTTTTCCCATTCATAACAATGTTCGCACTGTAGGGAACACTTCTTTGTTATGGCGACATAGGCATTTATAAAACGGTTTGTTTTTTGTTTTACAGGAATAACATGGTTCATTTCAGCGGCAATAAATCTTTTGAACGGAATTCCGTTCCATCCGGGAGTATAAAGTCCCCAATAGTACCTGTTATCAACATAAGCCAATTTGTTTAAAAA
Source organism: Flavobacterium esculini (assembly GCF_048284325.1). Lineage (NCBI taxonomy): Bacteria > Pseudomonadati > Bacteroidota > Flavobacteriia > Flavobacteriales > Flavobacteriaceae > Flavobacterium > Flavobacterium esculini. The sequence continues at coordinate 11,055 of NZ_JBLVPI010000020.1, forward strand.
ATGTTGACCAAGATTTTTTCTTCTAAGTTTGATTAAAGTTAAAGGTACATAGATCCAGTTCCATGGATTATTATAGCTTTTGATGGCAATACCAATAATTGTCAAACGAAATGATAGCACCGTAAGTTTCTTTCTCCAACCTGAAACTAGCGATTGCCTATTTTGGGTTTGAGAAACTTTAGTCGTATCTTCTTTAATAAAAGAAACCGAAACACTTTGACTGATGTAATTATCGTTATTCATGATTAAATACTATTTCAGTCAGATTAGGAGTTGTTATAAATCGAGCATATTCTTCTTTAGAATATTTTGACAGTGCCCCTTTTTCTCGAAAAGTTTTCAATTTTGCAAAATTTGGGATTCCTTTATAATCTCTTATGTATTCATAATAGCCTCTGTTTTTTAGGAATACACTTTGTTTTTCCCCGCTTTTTGGAGATTTGACATGATACTTGATAACAACTTGATTTCCTATAGTAGGCTGGATTAAATAATTTTTGTCTTCTTTGTCAAGTAATTGAGTTACGTTTTTACCATTTTCATCGATAGCAAAAAAAGGATTGATATAGTGCACTTCAATAGGATTATCTTTGCTGAAATCAATAGCTGCATGATCTACTTCCCAAAACATAAAGCCACACTCGAGTTTTATTTCAATTTTTTTAGTGTTTATTTTCTCTAAGTCAATAGGAATAATTAAATCTCTAAATGCCATTGGTCCAACAGGATTTATTTTTTCAACTAAAATCCATTCATTATTTGATTTAATATAAACGGATAGTGGAATACCTTGTTCATTTCTCCATTGAATATTTTTTTCTGCTGGGACTTTGTGCTGTTGTTTTTGAAATTGGTTAAAATAAGAACCAAACTGTTCATTAAATTTTCCATAAACAAGGTCAAACCAAAGGGAGTTTTTAGCTGATAAAACTAGTTTTGCCTGATTGGATTGATTCGAATTAGAAAAGGTTAAAACAATATTATTCCATTTATTATCTGTAAATGTTTTATCATCAAAAAGATAGGAGAAGCTATCTTTTTCTAAAGCTGGTTTTGTTGCTATGGAATGTTCATCAATACGAACTTGTTCTGGATTTTCTTTTTTAGAAATAGTATGAGGTTTTCCGTTTTGGTCCAACAGCACTTCATTAGATTGGGAATGGTTTAAAACGACAAGTTGCGCCAAATCAGTATACTGAATCTCCAGTAATTCATTGGTGATTTTAAGTTCGTATTCTTCATTTTGTACAATGAAATTAGGTAACGGAAGGTAGTCCGTTCGTTCTAGTGATGGGAGTATCGCTCCGGGATATAATTCTCCTGTAAAAGCATATGAATTACCCTCTTTTATGTAAATGAAAGGACAGGAACTTTTAGTTGCTGCAATGATAACTGCAATTATGGCTAATGTTGCAACGGTAAAACCTGCAATACTGAGCACTTTTTTCGCAGTATCGGGTTCATAAACTTCAATCCTGTTGATATTTGAAAACGGAATAACGACTTGTGAAGAACCAGCTGTATTTATAATTTCATTAGTATAAAAATGAATTTCTAATGTTTTGCTGGATTTTGATTTTTTGTATTGTCGCGATTTTTTATGCTCTTTTAAAGGATACAAGGCATGGTTTTCATTAACCGGTAGAAGAGAAGCAGTCATTTCTTTTTTGTCCTCATTTAAAAATAAATTGTTTAAATGCCATGTTTCATGGCCGGAATGAATGATTACATAACGGTCTCTTTTATTTATGGATTTGTACTGACTGGCAAAGTTGTCTGAATTTGTTTGTATAGGTTTGGATTTGTAATAAGAACAGCCAATACATAGGTTTAAAAAAGCAAAAGTCATTATTATGGAAATAATTTTGCTTTTTTTTCTAATGGATTGTAATAAGGGAAAATTGAACATTCTTTGTTTTTTTTTCATGTTACAAAATTTAAGTTGAATGTAGAATGTTTTTAAAATCAAACATTAGAGAATAGTAAAGTTACATAATTAATTGATTTAGTAATTCTCATGATAAATAATTCTATTGTAAATACAAAACAAGAAGTAAGTATTATCGAAATAAAAAGTTTTTTAAAATTAAGTAAGACCATCTTAGAGCTGAAGATTTAATTTTAAAGAGATGATAACAAAAGCTATTTTTTTTGAATTATAATCAGTTTATATTTTGTTATTCGAAAATATAATATAACTTTGTACTTCAAAGTACTTTAAATATGAATCAAAAACATCAAGAAGATTTATCTCATATTCGTTCCATGATGGAGCGCTCTTCAAGATTTATTTCGCTAAGTGGCCTTTCAGGAGTATTTGCAGGAATAGTTGCATTAGTTGGGGCAATGTATGTATATCTGCTTTTTAAACAGCATGGTATTGAATATTTTGATGGTAAACAAAAGATATATAGTTATAATTTGATAATAGAATTAACTTTCGTCGCTTTGTTAATTTTGATTTTAGCAATGGTATTTGGCATATTTTTCACTCTAAGAAAAAGTAAAAGTGCTAATTTACCTGTGTGGACCAATACTACTAAAAAAATGTTGCTCCATTTAGCGATTCCTTTATTTGTTGGAGGTGTATTTTGTGTGGCGCTTTTATACCATCAATTATTTGCCCTGATTGCACCAACAACTTTATTGTTTTATGGCTTAGCACTTATTAATGCTGAAAAGTATACTTTTTCGGATATTAAATATTTGGGTATTTGTGAAATTTTTTTAGGATGTATTTCCCTTTTTTATCTTGGATATGGACTTGTTTTTTGGGCTATAGGATTTGGAATTTTACATATTCTGTACGGTTTAATTATGTTCAAAAAATATAAATAGAAATGGGAATCATTGATAAATTAAATAAGGATTTCGAAAGTCGAGTCAGACTAGGCATCATGTCTGTTTTGATGGTAAATGACTGGATTGATTTTACCGAAATGAAATCCTTATTAGAGATTACTGATGGTAATTTAGCGAGTCATTCTTCTGCTTTGGAAAAATCGGGCTACATCGAAGTAAAAAAAGAGTTTGTCGGTAAAAAGCCAAAAACGTCGTATCGAGTTACCAATATTGGAAGAACTGCTTTTGTTTCCCACTTAAATAGCCTTGAAAAATTAATTAAATCTAAATAACCCTTTTTTTAACTAAATACTTTGAAATTCAAAGTACTTTTAAATTTTTTATTATGAAAAAACACCATTTAATTTTAGCTTGTAGCATGGTTTTTACATTGCTTTTTTACAAGGAAGCAGTAGGAGTAAATCTGGCGATTTTCGGTTTAGTATTAACTGGAATGATTTGCTATTTCTTTCAGGATCGATTTACAAGTCGTTTGCATTTAGAATTAGTGATCACCTCTATTTTGTCGTGTTTTGCCTTTGCTTGGTATGGCGATTTTGTTTCTTTTTTGGCTTTATTTATGTCTGTTCTTTTTTTACAATTTAAAACTCATGAAGTAAAGCTTAAAATAGTACAGATTTTCCCAATTGTATTTATCAATGGATTTGCTTCACTAGGTCGTATATTGATGTTTAGTCAATGGCTTCCAAAAAAAGAAATCAAAAATGATTTTGCTAAAAAACTCATAGCTTACTTTATTATTCCAGCTCTATTTATAACCGTTTTTTTTACAGTATATGCTTTCGGTAGCAACCATTTTTCAGCTTTATTTACGAATTATACTTTAGATTTGGATGTTTTGGAAATCTTTCTAATTGCTTTGTTGGGTTTCTATATTTCGTTCAGTTTCTGGAATTATTGGGTTCCTGATGTTTGTTATGATTTTAATTCAAAATTAGATAATGATTTTAGTAGTGAGACTAGAATGGAGCATCAACCAACTTTTTCATTTCTTGATTTGGATTTCGAAAGAAAGAGCGGTGAAATTACTTTAGTGCTTTTAAATTGTATGATTTTAATTTTTATTGGTACCTATAATTATGAACAGTTTTTTGAGGAACAAGTAGTGGTGTCTTTGAGTGCCGCAACACATGAAAGAGTAAATGCAGTTATCTTTTCAATAATAATGGCGGTAGGAGTGATGCTATTCTTTTTCAAAAATGGATTTAATTTTGACAAGAAAGCGAGTAATCTCAAATTACTATCCAAAATTTGGATAGCATTGAACATAGTATTAATTATCAGTACGATTATAAAAAATGTTGAGTATGTTGCTGCATTTGGCTTAACCTATAAAAGACTTGGAGTTTTCGCTTTCTTGTTATTAGCAATTGTAGGTTTGTTAATTACTTTTTTGAAGATTTATAAACAAAAAACAAACGCTTATCTTTTCAATAAAATGATTTGGTATTTCTATGGAACAATACTTTTATGCAGTTTTATTAATTGGGGGAATATAATCACGAATTACAATATTTCTGTAAATAAAGGGGTAGAGCCTATATTTTTATCTGGCTTAAATTTTAATGATGAACCTCGTCGAGACTATTTTTTACTAAAGCAATTGGATGAACAATACATTGAACTTACAAGAGAGAAAGAGATTAGTCGAAGACAATCGGATAACTTTTTATCAAAAGCTTTGTATTACGAATTTCTAACTAAGAAATAAAAGTAAAAACCCATTCTAGATGCGAATGGGTTTTTCTATTCTTAATAAATTCTCTTTTCTTACATCTAAGATTGTCTCTTTTGATGAATTTGCCTCATCTTTTTGGTGCTTCTTTTTGGTTAAATTTGCTTCTTTGTTTTATTCCTAAATATACTGGCACAGTTGTAATTTTTGGCATGAGCGAGTTATTGGAACGGCCTATTAAACTTTGTAATCAGTTCAGCAATTTTTATATTGAAAACATTTCAAATGCATTTGTTTGGCTATTATTTCTTCCAGGTTCTTTAAAACAACGGGTTTCGTTATGAAATCATCCATTCCGTTAGAAATGGCTTTTACCTTGTCTTCATCAAATGCGCTTGCAGTTACAGCGATAATAGGTATTGCGTTGATTTGGTATTTTGCAGAGGAATGTATTTTTTCTGTTGCTTCAAACCCGTCCATTTCAGGCATGTGTAAATCCATAAAAATGATGTCATAATCATTTTCATTATACAAAGAAACCGCCTCTTTTCCGTTAATTGCTATATCTGAAGGGATATTAAGCTTATTCAAGAGTTTTTGTAGTACTTTTTGATTGATTAAATTATCTTCAACAATTAATGCTTTAGTAATAATTACATCTTTTAGATTATTGAACTGGGATTCATTGTTGCCTTCAATTGAAAATGCACTGGTATTAATTTCGAAAGGAATGTCAAAACTAAAACTCGATCCGCCAGCTTCTAAAGCTATAATATTTAATTTAGTACCTCCCATTAGTTGCACTAATTGGTTCGAAATTGTCAAACCCAATCCTGTGCCACCATATTTTCGAGTTGTTGTTAAATCGGCTTGTTCAAACGCTAAAAGCATTTGTTCTGTTTTATCAGGGTCAATACCTATACCAGAATCCGTGATTTTAAAATTCAAATACTGTAAATCACCACTTCGATTTAATAAATTAACCTCAAGTTTAACATCTCCATGAGAGGTAAACTTAATGGCGTTGTCAATAAGGTTAATCAGGACTTGTTGTAATCTTAAATTATCGCCAAGTATGCTATTTGAGATGCTTTCATCATAAATAAAATGCAGTTTTATGTTTTCATCATTTATTCGGTATTCAAATAATCGCATCAGTTTTGTGAGCTCTTTTTTAAGATGTATTGGATATTGTTCTATCTTCATTTTACCAGCTTCCATTTTTGAATGATCTAAAATCATATTTACAATACCCAAAAGATGGTCAGCACTGTGTTCCGCTATTTCTATGTATTCGGTTTGTTCGTTATTCAATGCACTTGTTTTGAGCATGTTTAGCATTCCAATAACTCCATTAAGGGGAGAGCGAATTTCGTGACTCATATTGGCAAGAAATTGTGTTTTGAATGCGGCTGTTTTGTTTGCTTGCTCCGTTTTCTTTTCTAAAAAAATAATGTTTTCAGATAGCTTTTCTTTTAATATTCCGTAACTTTTTAATAAAAAATCAACTTCTCTAATGGATGATTTATGATTTAAATTGGATGTCGTTTCTTGGAAATTGGACTTAATATAATTGGAAATATCTAGCGTAAGCAGTTGAATATCTTTCGTGAAATATTTAGAGATATAGATGCATAATAGTAGGGCAATGAGTGCCATGAGCAGTGTTTGGCATAATTGAAAATAGAATAATATTTTTTTTAATTCATCTACTCTTTTTTCATTGCGATGGATAATCTGAACAAATGAATTTTCAATAAACCCATTGATTTGATTTATTTGTCCATATAAACCTTCATTTTGAGAAATTCCTAATTTTGAACTTAATTGCACCAAAGCATCAAAATTGATTTTATATTCAAGAAGAACTTGCTTGGTTGCTGAATCAATATTTTTATCACTTAGCGTAGCAGTATACAAATCCTCAAATTTTTTAATGGAAGTATTGTCAGAACGCAACAAATAGTCTTTTTCATGTCTGCGAAATTGAAGTAAAGTAATTTTGTTTAACGAAGAATATTTTTCTAAAAAATGTGCTTTGTTCCTCATCTCACCTTCAACTCCATAGTCTTTAAACCCTCGAATTAATGCTGTTTTTTTAAATTGATTTACAATATCATAAAGATGATTCATTTCTTTTGAAAGAGTAATCATGGATTGATTGGTTCCAATGTTCAACTCTTTCGATTCTTTGAAAATTAGATCAATTTCCTTTCTTTGGCTTTTTAAGTTGTCTATGTATAGTTTAAGGTCTTTTTGATTATGATTTATGTAAAAGTCTTTTTCCTTATATCCAAACAACAAAAATGTTTGAAAATTTCTTATGTTACCAGTAAACTCTTGTGAAACCCGGTACGATTTGTAAGTGAAGTTATTCAGATGATCCACTTTATGGTCGATATATAGATAAGACATAAACCAAACAACAATCAAAAAGACCATTGAGGAAAAGGATAAAAATAGTTGTGTTCTGAAGTAGCGAAAGTTGTTGAAGGAAAATTTCAAGACTATTTTTTTTTAATACGTACAAATTTAGGGCGTCCATCAAAAAAACAGATTAAAATACTTCAAACAAAAGGTTAAGTAATTGTATCCTAAATTCAAATAATCAGCGTGTATTGCTTGTTGAGGCCTTATTTAGATTTGTGATTTGTATCCAAAAAAAGAATAAAAATAAAGCTATCGTTTTTAATAGTTGATTATGGTTTAATAATCACCTCTTTTCTTAAATCTCGGATCGTCTTTTTTGATGAATTCGGTTCTTCTTTTTGGCGCTTCCGTTTTGGGGAAACTGGCTTCTTCTGTTTTGCTCGAAGGCTCAATCAATTCGTTTAATTCTTTGATTTCAGCATCGGTTAAATCACGGTAGCGACCAACAGGAATATCAAGCGAAATGTTGATTATTCGGATGCGTTTTAGAGCCGTAACATCATACCCTAGATATTCTGTCATTCTACGGATCTGACGGTTTAAACCCTGCGTCAAGATGATTTTGAAGGTGAATTTACTGATTTGTTCCACTTTACATTTTCGGGTAACCGTGTCCAAAATTGGTACTCCATTTCCCATTCTTTCGATGAAACGATCTGTAATAGGTTTGTTTACCGTTACCGTATATTCTTTTTCGTGATTGTTTCTGGCACGCAATATTTTATTTACGATGTCACCATCGTTAGTCATGAAAATCAATCCCTCACTCGCTTTGTCCAATCTTCCGATAGGGAAAATACGTTTAGGATAATTGATGTAATCTACAATGTTATTGCGAACATCTAGGTTTGTGGTACATTCAATTCCTACCGGTTTATAGAAAGCAAGATAAACGGGTTTCTCATTTTTCTCACGGATTAGTTTACCGTCAATACGCACTTCATCATCGGGGGAAACTTTTGTCCCTAATTCCGGAACGACTCCATTGATGGTTACACGACCTTCTTCAATGATTTTATCGGCTTCTCGGCGAGAGCAATACCCAGTTTCTCCTATGAATTTATTGAGGCGTTTTAGATTTTCTTCCATGATGCAAAAGTAGTACTAAATTGTTTAATCGTTTATGCGGTTATTTATTTATTTGATGAATGGAGAAGTCAGTAAAAGATTTTACGTATTTCTTATTTTAGTTATTTTGTTTCAAATAAGAAATGAGCCACCTTTTTGTATAATTCATCGTCGTGCATGCTGTGCCCCAAACCTTTAGTTTCGATAAAAACTGAGTTTTTCCATGCACCTGCAATTTTTTTACCTTCTTCAAATAAAACTACCGTGTCATCAATATCATGAGCAATAAATCCTTTTATGTTTAATTTAGAAGCAAACATTTTACCTGAAAATTGTTCTAAACTGAGTTTGAAATGATTTAAATAATGATCTTCTAATGCTTTTGATATTTTAGAGTTCAGGCTTAATAATGCAATGTAATTATTCAGGATAATATTGAAATCACTTGGTGCCCCCAGAATTACCATTTTTTTGAGTGAATCATTTTGATATACCGATTGATAATACAAACAGGTTTTTCCGCCCATAGAATGACCTATCAGGTATTGTGGTTTGAATTTTTCGACAGCAATATGAATAAATTCGGCATACTGAGGAATACTAAATTGTTTCCCGCTGGATAGGCCATGTGCCGGGGCATCGATGGCAATAATGGTACTTCCTGATTTTTTTAAATAAGGTAAAATGTTCTCCCATCGAGAAGCGTTGCTTTCCCATCCGTGAACCAAAAGAATAATGGTGTCATTTCCTTTCCAGGTATACGTTTGAAAAGAATGTTCTTCTTGATGAAATGTTTCTGATTGTGCTTCTTGTAGGATTTCAGGAAGATTAGTTTTGGATAACTTTCCTTCTCTGGGTTCACTAAAAAAGGCATACGCCAGTTGCGACGCTTTCTTTGGAAATACAAAACTCAAAATGTTAATGTACAATCCAATGGATTTAGTGAAAATAAAAAACAACGATTTCTTCATAATAAAAAAGCCTCCGATTAGGAGGCTTAAATGTAATTAGAATTTAGAAAACAATTGTTCCATTTTCTCTTTTTCTTCGTCGGCTAATGTGCTGTCGACTAATATTCTTCCTGAATGCTCATCAGTGATGATTTTCTTTCTTGAAGCAATTTCTACTTGTGTCTGAGGTGGAATCGTAAAGAATGATCCTGCAGATGCTCCTCTTTCAATAGAAACAACAGCTAATCCATTACGAACACTTGTTCTGATTCTAGTGTAAGCTTTCAATAATCGTTCTTCAATTAAAGCTTGGTATTCAGCTGATTTCTCAGATAAAAAAGCTTCTTCCTTAGCAGTTTCAGACATAATAGCGTCTAATTCTGATTTTTTATGTTTCAAATGATTAGATTTTGCTTCCAATCTTTCTTTTGAATTTGAGATTACTTCTTTCTTATGCTCGATAGAAGCTTTCATTTCTTTAATTTGTTTTTCAGACAATTGAATTTCTAATTCTTGAAATTCAACCTCTTTAGTCAACGAATTAAATTCTCTGTTGTTACGAACAGTTTCTTGTTGTTTCGTATATTTTTTGATAGCCTCTTTGTGCTCATCAATTGCATTCTTTTTTACCTTGATAAGATCTTCGATAACTTCAAGTTCACTTTTCAATTTTTCTGAACGGGTGCTTAAACCTGCAACTTCATCTTCTAAATCCTCTACTTCTAAAGGAAGTTCTCCTCTTACGTTTCTGATTTCGTCAATTCGAGAGTCAATTAGCTGTAAATCGTAAATTGCTCTTAACTTGTCCTCAACACTTAATTCTTTCGTATTCGCCATATTCTATAAGTACTTAACTGGATTTGAATTTTCTTCTGATAAAATAACTGCAAAATTAAGGATTTTTTTCCGAAGATACTCAACAATATAATTTTTTGTATAGCGTTCGCTTTCAAAATGTCCAATATCGGCCAATAAAAGCCTGTTTTCGGCTTCATAAAATTGATGATACTTTAAATCAGCGGTTAAATAAGCATCCGCACCAGCTTGAATCGCATTTTTTATCGCAAAACTTCCGGCTCCACCCAGAACTGCCACTTTTTTTACTTCTTTTCCTAAAAAGTTGGAATGTCGAATGCCATCAGCTTGCATTTTCTCTTTTGCAAAAAGCAAAAAATCTTTCTCCTTCATGGGATTCTCTAATTCGCCAATCATTCCCAAACCAATATTTTGATGCTGGTTTTGCAAGTCATAGATTTCATAGGCCACTTCTTCATAAACATGGCTTCTAAATAATGCTTTTAGAATTTTATTTTCTAAATGTTTTTCGAAAGTGACTTCGATTTTTATTTCGTCTCCTTGAACAAATTCGAATCGCTCGCCAACTTGAGGATTGCTGTGTTCGTTTCCCATATAGGTTCCAATGCCTTTCGAATTAAAACTGCAATTTTCATAATTTCCAATTGTTCCCGCACCGGCATCAAATAATGCATTTCGAACTTCTTCCGCATTTTCAGGAATCGTATACGTTACTAATTTGCAAATAAAATGTTGCTTCGGAATCAGGATTTTAGTGTTAACCAATCCCAAGGCGTCACAAAATATTTTATTGACACCTTCTTGATGATTATCCAAAGCGGTATGAACGGCATAAATGGCAATGTCGTTTTTTATTGCTTTTATAACTGCTCGCTCCACATAGTTTTTACCCGTAATTTTTTTCAACCCCGAAAATAATATGGGATGAAAACAAACTACCAAATTGCATTTTTTAGTAATTGCTTCGTCAATTATATTTTCCAAAGCATCATGGCAAACTAAAATACCTGTCGCTTCCGCTTCTTGATTTCCAACCAATAAACCCACATTGTCAAAATCTTCAGCGTAGGCGAGTGGCGCCATTTCTTCGAGTACGGAAATGATTTCTTTGATTTTCATTAGTTTAAGGTTTAAGGTTTAAAGCTTAAGGTTTAAAGTTTTGTCGAGCAGAACTTTAAACATCAAACAAAAGAAACAAAATTTTAAATCAAAGATAATTTATTCTACTTTCGTAAAATGAATTTACTTCGAAAATTACTGTTTCCTTTTGCCATTTTATATGGTTTGATAACTAGTATTCGGAATTTTCTTTTCGACAAAGGTATTTTAAAATCCTATTTTTTTGATTTACCCATTATTGCTGTTGGGAACCTTAGCGTTGGCGGAACCGGAAAAACACCTCAAATTGAATATTTGATTCGGCTACTTTCGGATGAATATAAAATTGCCACGTTGAGCCGAGGTTATAAAAGGCAATCTGAAGGGTTTATTTTGGCTGATTCCAGTTCAAATGCTGCCATTCTTGGAGACGAGCCTTTTCAGTTTTTTAAAAAATTTGCAAATATTCAAGTTGCAGTTGATGTCAATAGAAAAAATGGAATAGAACAACTACTTTCTCAATTCAATAAACCAGAAATTATTTTGCTAGACGACGCTTTTCAACACCGAAAAGTAAAAGCGGGATTCTATATTTTACTGACTTCTTACGGCGATTTGTATTCGGATGATTTTATGTTGCCAACAGGTAATTTACGCGAAAGCAGTAGCGGCGCTAAAAGAGCGAATATAATTATCATTACAAAATGTCCTTTTGATCTTTCGCTTGACGAGCAAAAGGAGATTAAAAACAAATTAAAACTTTCCATCAATCAAGGATTGTATTTTACGTACATCGATTATGACGATAGTATTTATTCTGAAAATAAAAAGATGGAAGTAAGCAAAATAAAATCGCTTGATAAAGTACTGGTTGCTGGAATTGCAAAGCCCGATCCGTTTTTTGATTATATTAAAAAGACAAATGATCTCTGTTTGTCCTTTCCGGATCATCATCATTTTACCGATAAAGATATTTTAGAAATTAAAAATGTAGCTCAGAACAGTCTTATTATCACTACCGAAAAAGATTATGTACGATTGAAAGGAAGTTTGCCAAGAGAGCAACTTTTTTATCTTCCCATTAAAAGTTCTTTTATTTCAGGAAGTGAAAATTTTGATAAAACGATTTTAAATTATGTGGGAACAAGTACAGCAAACCGTTAGCTTTATTAGGGAAAGGATTTGTTTTACACCAGAATATGGTGTGATTTTAGGGTCAGGTTTAGGTAGTTTTACTGACGAAATGAAAGTAGAATTTATGTTGCCTTATAATGAAATTCCAAATTTTCCTGTGTCAACTGTCCAAGGTCATAAAGGAGCTTTGGTTTTTGGAACAATAGGCAATAAAAAAGTGGTTGCCATGCAAGGACGATTTCATTTTTACGAAGGCTATTCAATGAAAGAAGTGACCTTTCCAGTGCGGGTAATGAAGTTTTTAGGTATTGAAAAATTAATTGTTTCAAATGCATCTGGTGGAGTGAATCCAAAATATAAAGTGGGTTCAATTGTCCTGATTAAGGATCACATTAATATGACACCGGAACATCCTTTGCGGGGTAAAAATGAGGAGCGTTTTGGACCTCGTTTTGTAAATATGAGTGAACCCTATTCCAGAAAAATGATTGCTAAAGCAACTAAATTAGCAGATGAATTAAATATTGAGGTTCACGAAGGAATTTATCTTGGTTTGCAAGGTCCTACTTTTGAAACTTTGGCTGAATATAGAATGGTGAAAATTCTTGGGGCTGATTGCGTAGGTATGTCAACAGTTTCCGAGGTGATTGTGGCGCGTCACATGGATTTAGAAACATTCGGAATTTCTGTAATTACTGATATGGGCAATGCAGAAAGCATAGGAACTATTTCGCACGATGAAGTTTTGAAAGCCGCTAAAAATGCAGAGCCAAAAGTGAGAAATCTAATTAAGGAATTGATTTTGAAATATTAGTATTTGCTATACATTTTTAGCAATTACCGCATAGAATTCTTCTGGTATGAATGGTTTGGTTACAACATCATTCATACCAAACGATAAAAGCATCTCCCGATTTTCATGTAATGAGATAGCAGTGAGTGCAATTATAGGTGTTTTAGTATCAAATTTTCTAATTTCTTCTGTAGCAATAGTTCCGTTGATTCCTGGTAAATGGACATCCATAAGAATTAAATCAAATTTGTTGTTTTTTACTATTTCTATGGCCTCTTCACCATTATCAATAATCTCACATAAAATTCCTTTCTTAAGAAGCATTTTTTCGGTAATCATTTGATTAATTTTATTGTCTTCCACTAAAAGTATTTTTTTGTTTTTTAGGGAAGAGTCCTTGTATGGTTTTGGTTTTTCTTCGATGGTTACTAATTGTAACCCTAATTTAAATTGTAATTCGAATGAAAAAGAAGAGCCTTTTCCTACTACACTATTTAAATTTATCTTTCCTCCCAGAATTTTAATCAATTTTTTTACGATTGTTAAGCCTAAACCAGTTCCACCATATTTACGATTGATTTCTATCGAGCCTTGTGAAAAACTATCAAAAACACTTTGCAATTTGTCTGCCGGAATTCCAATTCCGGTATCAGTTACTTCAAAATATAAAGTTGCTTTTTTATCTTCCAAAGAATGAAGTTTTGCAATTACGGTAACACTACCATTTTTTGTGAATTTAAAGGCATTATTAATCAGATTCATCATTATCTGAGATAATTTAGTTGGGTCACCAATCAAATAATCAGGAATGGAAGAGTCAATTTCGAGATTAAATTTGTTGTTGTTTACACTAGCTAATTCTTTTAAAGAGTTCTGAATGTCTTCTAATAATTGTTTCAAATTAAAGTTGATATATTCTATTTCTAATTTATTAGAATCAATTTTATTAATTTCCAGAATTTCATTTATAAACTTTGTCAGATAATCTCCTGAAAATTTTAATGAATTCAGATAGTTCATCTGAGATTTTTTCGGCTTTTCGTCCAATAATAAATGGGCAATTCCATTGATGGCATTTAATGGTGTTCGAAGTTCATGGCTCACGGTCGATAAAAATTCGGATCGGGCATTGGAGGCTCTTTCTGCTTTCTCTTTTGCGATTTCCAATTCTTTATTTTTTTCTTTCAGCATTAGATTGGACTGCGTTCTAATAATATTATTTTTATACAAAGACAAGCTTAATAAGGTTAATATTGAAATTAATGCTATTGCCAAAAAACTGATTAACTTAGAAAATTTGCTGTTTTTTTGTTGTTGTTTATTCTCTATATCTATCTGTGCGAGTTCTTTTAAACGTTGGGTTTCTTTGAATTTATCATAATCATCGATTCCCAGTCTTTCATTATTTAAAATAGAAATACTTTCTTTTAGATTAAGATGCTGTTTCAAATAGGAATAGGCATTGTTTTTATCTAATATTTTTTCATATACTGAGCTTAATGCCAGTAGAATATTAGATTTTTGTTCTATATTTTCATTTAGTGCTAATGCTTTATTTAGATAATTTAACGCTAAGTTGTATCTGTTTTTTGTAGCTTCAATAACTCCTATTTGATACAGCGCTTCCGCTTTAGAATTTAATATTTCTGGACTGTCAGGTTTTGCAATAATAGTTTTAAAAATTGTCGATGCTAAATCAGAATTTCCTTTTGACTTGCTTATAATCCCTCTTTGAAGTGTTAGTATTTCGGCAGTATCAGTGATTTTCAATTCATCAAAAATTGATTGCGTTTGATTAAAACAAATTTTAGCATCAGCAAAATTTGCTTTTTCGGCATAGCATAGCCCCAGATAATAGTAAGAATAGGCGTATGTGGCTGCGGGATTTAATTTTTTATATAACGTAATGCTTTTGTGAAATTTTTCAATGGCATCAGTATACTTTTTTAAATCAAAATAAATTTTACCTAAGATATAGGTTTGGTTTGCCTGAACCGCTGTATTTCGAATATCCTTAGAATAGTTTATTGCTTTTTGTGTGTAAAAAAGAGCATTTTTGTACTTGTTATTTAGGATGTTTGATTTGCTTAAATTGCTGTAATATGAAATGCTGTCTGTTTTCTCATTGGTTTGAGAATACAGAACCGAATTTAAAAAAAAGATAAAAATGAAAAGGTATTTCATTTATAACTAAATTTTTATTGTTAATTTTTTTTACTTTCTATTAAAAGAATTAAATCAATAATTCTAGATGAGTATCCTATTTCATTATCATACCAACCTACTACTTTCACCATTTTATCTATTACTGAGGTGAGTTGTGCATCAAAAAGACAAGAATTTCTATTTCCGATAATGTCTACCGAAACGATAGGATCTTCTGTATAATCAAGAACCCCTTTTAAGTTGGTTTGTGCTGCAATTTTAAAAGCAGCATTTATTTCATTTATGGTCACAGCACGTTTCACATTGAATGTGATATCCGTTAAAGAACCATCCGGAACCGGGACTCTAATGCCACATCCGCCAATTTTCCCTTGCAATTTAGTGAAAATTTTTGTTAATGCCTTAGCTGCACCAGTAGTTGTAGGAACAATTGATTGACTTGCTCCTCTAGCTCTGCGTAAATCCTTATGTGGTTGATCGTGTAAACTTTGATCTGTTGTGTACGAGTGTATAGTAGTAATATAGGCTTGCTCAATGCCGCAAAGTTCGTCAATTACTTTCATCATTGGCGCTGCATTATTCGTTGTGCAACTGGCGTTGGATATTATGGTTTCAGTGCCGTCAAGAATATTCTCGTTCACACCCAGAACAACCGTTTTTATAGTGTCTACTTCCGAGGGCGCGGAAAGTATTACTTTCTTGGCACCAGCCAAAATATGAGCGTTTATTTCTTCAAAAGTGCGGTACTTGCCAGTCGACTCGATTACGTAATCGATGTCTAAAGTTTTCCAATCCAGATTTGGAATGCTTTTTTCGTGAAAGAATAAAAAATGTTTTCCATCAACAGAAAAACCTTTTTCATCAGGACTTACGGAAAATGGTAAAACACCGTGAATACTGTCGTATTTCACTAAATGTGCCATAGTTTTCGTATCAGCAATATCATTTATGGCAATGACTTCAATTGTAGGATGGTTTAAAAGCAAGCGAAATAAATTCCGACCAATTCTTCCAAAACCATTAATGGCAATTCTTGTTTTCAAATGGCTTCGTTGTTCGTTTATTTGGTTAACCGATTAACGGATTAAACAAATGAACTTTTTATAAAATATGTTTTTGTGCTTTGTAAGATGAACGAACTAATGGTCCGCTTTCTACATGACGAAACCCTAATTCCAAGCCAAATTTCTCATATATTGCAAACTGATCCGGCGTTATGAATTCCTTTACCGGCAAGTGTTTTTTACTGGGTTGTAAGTATTGGCCTATGGTTACAATATCAACATTTGCCTCGCGTAAATCTCGCATCGTTTGAAAAACTTCTTCTTCTTTTTCACCTAGGCCAAGCATAATTCCAGACTTTGTTCTATTGATTCCTTTTTCTTTCAAGTAACGCAATACTTCCAGACTTCGGTCATATTTAGCTTGAATACGGACTTCACGAGTCAATCTGCGAACGGTTTCCACATTATGCGAAACTACTTCAGGATTCGCTTCCACGATTCGGTCAATATTTCTTTCGATACCTTGAAAATCAGGAATTAAAGTTTCTAATGTCGTGTTTGGGTTCATTCTGCGAATGGCTTTTACGGTTTCAATCCAAATAATTGATCCGCCATCTTTCAAATCATCCCGGTCAACGCTGGTAATTACAGCATGTTTGATGTTCATTATTTTGATGGAACGCGCCACTTTTTCCGGCTCATCCCAATCCACAGTTTCTGGTCTTCCAGTTTTCACACCACAAAAACCGCAAGAACGCGTACATACATTTCCTAAAATCATGAATGTAGCGGTCCCTTCACCCCAGCATTCGCCCATATTAGGGCAACTTCCCGAGGTACAAATCGTGTTCAAACTATATTTGTCTACTAAGCCACGAAGCTCTGTATATTTTTGGCCAATTGGGAGTTTTACCTTCAACCATTTCGGTTTTCCTATAGGTAAAGTATTTTCTAAAACAGTTTCCATATATCAATATTCAAAGCACAAAGATAAGGAATGTAGTTTATTTGTGGATTCGTTTATTTGTTTATTTGAAAGAAGAGAAATTGAAGCAGTTGGAGCACAATATTTACGTGTTTTTAAGATAGGATTGTCTCGCTTTTCTTTGTGAATCTGCAATTAAAAGGCAGAGGCGGAACTTTAATCAGGATTGAAAAGGACTGTGGATGTTTTAAGATAAATAGTAAAAAATAAGGACAGTATTAAAGAAAAGCTTCATTAATTTGAAGCTTTTCTGTTTTAAATAACTAATCCATTTGTACCGTAATGGGAAGAGTATAGGCAGTTCGAACCGGTTTTGAACCAATCATTCCCGGAGACCATTTCGTTTTTAAGGATTTCAATACTCTGATGGCTTCTTTTCCTAAACCATAACCAGGATCTCTTTTTACTTGAATGTCAGTCATGCTCCCGTCTTTTTCTATCACAAAAGTTACATAAACTTTCATCGTGCTGCCGCTGTCAATATCTGGTTTTTCAAAATTATTTCCTACATAAGTATAGAACTTATTGATTCCTCCCGGGAATTCAGGCAGTTTGTCCAGACTTGCACTGGCAACAATTGTATTTCCGGGATCAACAGGAGTATCAGTTCCCGTTCCAGAGGAAGAAGTTGGATTTATGCCAACAGTTGCCGTTCCATCTGTAATGCTGTTTGTTGTACTTGTGTTTTCGGTGTTTTTAGCAATATCTTGATTTGCCTGTTGTGCCTGTACAATTACAGGATTCACAAGTTGGTTACTTTGAATTGGTGTTTCTGTATTTTGTTTTTTTACTTCTGGAAGAACTGGTTTCTTTATTTCTTTAATTTGATTGGGTATAATATCGGTTACGTTGACTATGGTATTTGTGAATTCAGGTATCGTTATCTTATTTTCAGAATTAAAATAACTCAGAATCACAGGAATACTCAAAGCAGAAGTTAAAAGTAATATTCCCATGAAAAGTGCCATCACTGAAGTTTTGGTACTTTCTTGGCGCAACTGATAGGCTCCATATTCTTTGTTTTTGTATTGAAAAACAAGGTCAATCCAGCTGGTTTCGTAAATGCTTAATTTTGACATAATTTATGGATTTAAAGGTTAAGTATCAGTTAAATCATAAGCAAGTGTTGTTTTTATTAACAACGTAAATAACAGGAAATTTAGTATGTAAAGTGTGGATTATTTTTTTAGTTTAATTGTTTAACCGTTTATTCGATTAACGATGTCTTAAATATCGATTTAACGAATAATCAAATAGACGAATAAACCCCCATAAAAAACTATCTTTTATTCTGAATGATTTCCGCCAGAAGTTTTTTGGCGCGAAGCAATTTAATTTTGACATTGCTCAATGGTTCGTCAATTTTGTTGGCAATTTCTTGGTAACTCATTTCCTGAAAATAGCGTAATTGGATGACTTCTTGGTAATGTGGTTTTAATTCTTTGATGAATTGTAATAATTGCGAAAGGTTTTGTTCCGTAATTAATTCATCTTCTGCCGATGGAGTAGTGTCGGCAATGTTGTAGGCTTGTTGGTCTTCTTCATCAGTAATTTCGACAAAAAGACTCGATTTCTTTTTTCGCAATAAATCGATGTGTACATTTTTTGCAATAGCGATAAGCCACGTATTAAACTGAAATTCGGAGTTGTAAGTCGCTATTTTGTCAAAAGCTTTTGAGAAAGTTTCGATTGTAATATCTTCTGCATTGGTTTCGTTTTCAGTACGCTTCAGCATAAAGCCATACACTTCGTTCCAATAATAATCCAATAGAAAAGTAAAGGCAACCTGATCGCCTTGCTTTGCTTTTTCTATTTGTTTGTTTATTTCCAATGTACCGGTTTTGAGAATATATTGGTTATAAAGATATTGATTTGTGTCAATATAAGTACTATCTCCACTATAGGGAACCATACTTTAATGTCATTTTCTTTTAATTTTCCTGCAGAAAATCCAACAACAATCCACGCAACCAAATATCGTACTGCAATTAAACTCAAGACGAGTATCCATTGAAATTGAAATGATAATAAGATAATAGGCACAATGATAAATAATAATTGCGAACAATAAAAAGCTCCTAATTGTAATTTATCTAAAGGTTTATAATAATTTGCCGTAGCTACGTGTCTTCTTTTTTGGGTAAACCAGTCTTTAAATGTTGTTTTTGGTTTAGAGAGCGTAAAACTTTCTGGTGTGTAAGCAATAGTCGTGTTTTTTGCATTTGCCGCCTGATTGACAAACAAATCATCATCACCTGAACGAATTTGCATATGCTCTATAAAGCCATTTACATTAAAAAAAGTTTCTTTTTTGTAGGCTAAATTTCGCCCAACGCCCATATAAGGATGTCCTATTTTTGCCCAAGAAAAATACTGAATTGCAGTAAGCAAAGTTTCAAAGCGAATTATTTTATTCAGAAATGAATTAGGGATTTTTTCATATTTACCATAACCCAAAACAATTGTCTTTTGCATCGTAAATTGGGAGCTCATTGCCAGCATCCAATCTTTTGAAGTTGGGTAACAATCTGCATCAGTGAATAGTAAATATTCTTTTTTGGCTGCTTTAATACCTAATGTCAATGCATATTTTTTGTTGCCCCAAAAAGCTTCGTTGTTCTTCACTTTTACCAAACGGACATTAGAATATTGCTTTTCAAATTCTTCAAAAACAGCCAAAGTGTTATCACTTGAAGCATCGTCAATCAAGACAATTTCAAAATCAGGATAGTTTTGTTCAGCAAGTAACGGGATGTAATTTGCTACATTTTCTTCTTCGTTTTTGGCACAAACAATAACCGATATTGGGATTCTTTTTGCCGTTATCTTTTGTGCTTTGGCGAAAGCAAATTTTCCAAAAACACCCAGATAATACGAAATTTGAACAACAACAATAAAAATAAAAAAGTAAAGAATTAGTATAAGCATCTGAGTTTAATGAGTTTTTAATCCCCGATCCCGTCCCGAGGCTTCGGGATCGGGACGGGAAAGTGCAAAGGTATGAATAGATTGTGAATTGATAAGTACAATGTGTGAATTTCGAAATAATTTATCGAGGGCATTTCTTCATTTCATTTGCAACAGCAATCCCTTGGACATCTTCTGTCTTTTCTAATTCGGAAATGATGTTTTGATAATTTTTATCATCTCGGTTTTGCGATAATTTTCTCGTGGCTTGGATTTCTGTAATTTCGATTTCAAATGCTACGATACCTCGGGTTTGCATCATGGTTTTCTTAGATAAATCTGCTACACGAACTGGGTTTTTAGAATTCTGTTCGTATTTATCAACCAATTTTTTTAGGGATTCTATTACTGCTTCTCCTTCGATGATTTTAATTTTTCCGTAAACATGAATAGCAATATAGTTCCATGTTGGCACATTTTCATGATCGTACCAAGAAGAAGAAATATAAGAATGTGGTCCGGAGAAAACGGCTAAAATTTGGTCGTTAGCAGTAAAACCTTTCCATTGGGGGTTTTCTTTAGAAATATGGCCACATAAAATTTGATTTCCATCTTTATTAGTATCCAGTTCTAATGGAATATGTGTTGCGCACAATTTTCCATCCGTTTGATTGATTAGAATACCAAAGCTGTTCTCTTGAAGAAATTTTTTGATTTCTTCTCGATTCTCGTTTTTATAAATATCTGGAATAAACATCTTTAATTTAAGAATTAGGATTTTTGAAATACTATTTTGTATTGACTATCTGAAATCAATCTATATTCCGATTTCTACTAGAACTAAACACTGCGACTGAATACTTAAACCTATATCACATTTACCTCGGCTTCAATATGAATGCCAAATGTTTTAAAAATCGTTTCCTGAATATCTTTTGAAACATTCAAAATTTCCTGTCCGGTCGCATTACCATAATTCACTAGAACCAAAGCTTGGTTTTTATGGATTCCGGCATCCCCAAAACGTTTTCCTTTGAAACCTGCTTGCTCAATTAGCCATCCAGCAGGAACTTTTACTTCGGTTTCAGAAACGTCATAATATTTCATTTCTGGAAATTGCTGGTGGATTTTCTCAAAATCAGATTTTAATACGATAGGATTTTTAAAAAAACTACCACTGTTTCCTAGTTCTTTTGGATCCGGTAATTTGCTTTGTCGGATGGCAATTACGGCATTACTGACGTCTTTTAAAGTAGGATTGGTGATGTTATTTTTTTCTAATTCTGACGTAATATCACCGTAAGAAGTATTGATTTTATGATTGCGTTTTGTCAATTTAAAAACAACCGAAGTAATGATATATTGGTCTTTTGCTTCATTTTTAAAAACACTTTCTCGGTATCCAAAATGACATTCGTCTTTAGTAAAAGTTTTAATTTCCTGATTTTCTCTGGTCATCGCCTCACAGGAAATGAAAGTGTCTTTAATCTCAGCACCATAAGCGCCAATATTTTGTACTGGAGTGGTTCCCACATTTCCAGGAATTAGCGACATGTTTTCTAAACCGCCAAAATTTTGGTCTATGGTCCACAGTACAAATTCATGCCAACTTTCACCAGCCTGACTTTCTACCCAAACAAAATCATCATTTTCTTCAATAATTTTCTTGCCTTTCAAATCAATATGAATGACCAGCGCATCAATATCTTTTGTCAAAAGCATATTGCTTCCGCCACCTAAAATAAATTTATTTTGAGATTTATTTTCTTGTAAAATAGTTTTCAAATCTTCGCTTGAATGAACTGCAACGAACTGTTTTGCTTTGGCTTCAATGCCAAAAGTATTGTGTTTTTTTAAAGAGAAATTATGTAGTATTTCCATAAAAGAAAGTGCTTTTTGAATTGTTTTATCCCGCACCAAAAGTAAGAATTAAAATTTAGTTGCATACGTTTTCATCCAGATATGCATCATAAACAGCGGCATAATGTATGAAGTCATGCGGGTGTCTCCTTTTTGTAAATTCTGAACGAGTTTTTGGATGTTTATGTGTTCAAAATAAGGAATTTGAAATAAATCACTTTTAGAAAAAGATTCTAATTCTTCTTTAAAGGCAGGACTTTTTGTGATGTAATCCCCCCATGGAGCACTCAATCCTACTTTTCTGAATTTTAGAATTTCTTCAGGTAAGCGTTCTTGCATTGATGATTTCAGGATAAATTTCCACTTTTTTCCTGAAAACAACCATTTGTCTTCCAAAGAGCCTAACCCAACAATTAATCTTGGGTCCAAAAACGGCTCTCTACATTCAATGGAAGCACCCATTGTACAGCGATCGTTTCTGTCCAGAAGCGAACATAAATAAGTATGTTGGTCAAAATAGAGTGCTTGTCGGCGTAAATTGTCCGGATATAGAGATTTTGCTTCTTTGTAAATTTGTCTCCTATATTCGTTTTTAGGAGGTGAGTTAATTCCAAAAGTTTCCGAAATATCATTGGGATAAATATTGGAACCGTTGTAAATAACTAAATCAGATTTTTTAATGATTTGGGCATAACGCGTTAACTTTTCGTAACGTGGTTTTTTTGTAAAAACATCTAAATTACTAATAGTGGCTATAGAATTCAATAATGATGGATATTGTAAGGCCTTGTATCGCACATAACCACCCATCAATTCATCAGCGCCTTCACCGGAAAGTAATACTTTTACTGACGGTTTTGCCATTTGTGAAACTGCAAGAAGATGTGGTTCGCTCAAATGCATAATAGGTTCGTCTTGAAAATAAGTAGAAGTTAATAGTTTATCAAAAAGGCTTTTATCTTCTAATTGCATCGTATGAAAACCGTAATCGAATTTATCTGCTACTATTTTAGCCAAATGCGCTTCATTATGTTCTTTCTCTTTGAAACCAATATTAAATGTTTCAATGTCTTTGTATTTTTGATGGTGCAAGGAAGCTAAAACGGAAGAAGAATCCAGTCCGCCACTCAATAAAACACCGACAGGAACGTCACTTACCATTCGTAGTTTTAGGGAATCATCAAAAGTTTCACGAAACCATTCCACCGGATTTTTTATTTCGGGTTGATTTTGAATTTCCTTTTTTAAATTCCACCATTTTTGGGTAGTGGTTTTTCCTCCTTCATGAATGGTCATGCTATGACCGGTTAATACTTTTTTTACATTTTGGTACAAAGTGTTTTCGCCGGCAACAAATCGGTTAAAAATATATTCTTCCAGCCCGTCTTGTGCCATTTTGAAAGGAACTCCAGCTGTGAAAAGTGCTTTTTGTTCGGATGCAAAATAAAAAGCCTCGTTGTAAAAAGAATAATATAGCGGCTTCACCCCCATTCTGTCACGAACAACAGTTAACTTTTTTTCTATTTTATCCCAAATAGCAAAAGCAAACATTCCGTTGAGACGATTGAGCATTTTTAAGCCATGCAATTGAAATAATTTCATCAAAATTTCGGTATCCGAAGTGGTTCTAATGTCAAATCCATTGCTTTTCAACTCGGGATAAAATTCTTTGAAATTGTAGATTTCGCCATTATAAACCAGCACATATCTTCCATCTTCTGACAGGAAAGGTTGGTGACCGGCTAAGGAAATGTCCAGAATTGAAAGTCTTCTGTGTCCAAGGCCAAGATTGTTTTCTATAAATAATCCTTTATCATCAGGGCCGCGATGTTCCAGCGAATCGCGCATCTTTGTCAGAATCCGTTCGTCAACTTTTTTTTGTAATTGTAAATGCAAGATTCCATTAATTCCACACATAGTTAGTTGGGGCTATTTGTGTTGATTAATTCGTGGTATTTGTTGGCAATAATTCTCATATTTATATTGTAATCTGCGTTTTGTTCTACAAACGTTCTGTTTTTTAAAACAGATTCGTTCCGATGTTTATTGTTTTCAAATGCCCAGATTAATTCTTCTGCCAGCATTTCGAAATCATCAACGGGAACTAATTGTCCATTTTCTCTATGTTTAATCCAACTTTGATTTCCTGCAATATCGGTTACAATTGGATAACAATTCGTAGCCATCGCTTCAAATAAAGAGGACGAAACCCCTTCAGTTATTGGCATACTAATATAAATATTAGATTGCTGCAATAGCTTTGGTAATGCTGTATTTGGAATTCTTCCGGTAAAGTTGACTTTGTTTTCAATACCTAAATCTTTTGCTAAATCTTTCAATTTTGAAAGTTGTGTTCCGTCACCTATAATTGTAAGTGTGAAATCCATTCCTTTTTGGTTTAAAAGGGCAAAGGATTTTAAAATAATATCATGACGGTATTCCGGCAATAAGGAACGAGTGACGATTGCACAAATTTTTTCGGGATTGGCATTGTTGGTATTACTAAATTTTTCCAAATCAATTCCCTTTGGTAAAACCAAAACTTTATTCATGTCGACATTGGCTTCAATCATAGAAATAGTCATCACTGGACCCCAAGCATGAATTAAATCTGCTTTTTTGAAAGCGTAATTTTGAATGAGTTTTTTAAAGGGTAATGAAATTGATTTTTCAGGCCATAAATCCGTTCTGCCTTGTTGCGCAATTGCAACAGGTTTTACACCAGATAATGCAGCCAGAAAGCCATAACTTGTGGTTCTCTCCGCAATTACCATATCCGGCTGTTGGGCTTTTATTATTTGCCTAATTTTAAAAATAGCTAATTCAAATTCGAAAATCCTTAAAATTCGGTTATGAATAGAATTACTGGGGGTTTTTAATTCCCAAGTAATAATTTCAAAATCACCAAATTTATTTAAGCCGTTCATCCAAGTGATGGCATCAGCTCTATAGGATTCTCCCAGAAAAAGTATTTTCTTTTTTTGCATCGGTATAAATTAGAATTACTCAGAAGTTAAAGCGCGATTTATAAAGTCATTCAGCGGTTTGAGGGTAATTAATTTTTTACTGATTGTAGTGACAAAATCTTTTTTTGTCACTGCTGAAATGTCAATTCTCTGAGAAGATTCGAAACTTTTTAATTTTAAAAAGTCAATGGCCGGATGGTCTTTCTCGTACCCTCGCGGTGGGTTTTTTAGGGTGTTTTTTTCATTTCGATCAAAATCCATAAACTCTTTTTTGAAATTTTTATTCTCAAGAATTGCTTCTAAATCATCATGGAAATAAGCAATTTCCATGCGCATTTTTTTTAAATCCGCTGCTTCGGGACAATACAATCCACCGGCAATGAAACTGGCTCCTTTTTCTAAATGAATATAATATCCAGAACGATTTATACCTTTTGCACCGGAAGAAAGCCAAACACCTAAGTGTGATTTATAAGGAGTTTTGTCCTTAGAAAACCGAATGTCACGATTGATTCTAAAAGTACAATTTTTTACTTCCAACATTTCCAGCGAAGGATCCATTGGTTTCATCACGTCAAGTAAATCAGCCACTAATTGCTGATACTCTTTCTTAACCCCTTCGTAGCGTTTTTTATTTTCCAAAAACCAATCTCTATTGTTGTTGGCCTTTAAATCATCCAGAAATTGTAGTGTATCTTTTGAAAGCATATAGAAACTATTGTAATTGTTTTTTTAAATCATCTTCGTTAATAAAACCAGAATGCTTCCACTTTACTGCTGCTTTTTCATACAATAATACCGTAGGAAGTTCACTGATTTTCAATTCAGCCATCAATGTTTTATTTTCATCGGCATTCAATCTAATGATGGTCACTTTATTTGCTAAATTTTTTTGCATTTGCAAAATATAGGGAGTCATTTTTTTGCAAGGAGCGCACCATTCGGCATAGAAATTAATCAATACTTTTTTATCTGAATTTAGTAATTCGGCATATTCCTGACTGCACATTCCAATGATTTTATCGCTTGGTTTCGATAATCCGGCTGCATTCCATTTTAGAATTCCTCCGTCTAATTGGTAAATTGTTGTGAAGCCTAATTCGCTTAATTTTTCAGCAGCTTTCTGACTTCTTCCTCCGCTTTTGCAATACACAAAAACTGGTCTTGATTTGTCGAATTTTTCTGCGTCAGAAACAAAAGTATTTTCAAGCCAATTTACATTTTTAGCATTGTCAATATAATCTGATGCAAATTCTTCAGGAGTTCTTACATCGAGAATTTGAGGATTTGGAGTCTCCTTTATTTTTTCTGCAAAAGCTTTGGCTTCAATAGTTTTTACGGTTTTTGTAGTTTGACCCTTGCAGGATAAAACTACGAAAGATAAGATTATGAGGTAAATAGAATGAAATTTCATTTTAATTTAAATTTAAATTGAATAGGCTAAATTAGGTAAATTTTCATTTTTGTAACCTTAATAAACTATTAAATAAAATTATAAGTTGAAAATTTTATACGTCTGATGTGTCGATTTTACAATCGTTTCCGTGCGTTCCGGATGTGTATCCGAAATAAAGAGCTGTCCAAAAGTATCGCTGTTGACCATTTCAATAATTTTAGATACCCGACTTTCGTCTAGTTTATCAAAGATATCATCAAATAATAGAATTGGTTTTACGCCACTTTGTTTTTTTAGAAATTCAAACTGCGCTAGTTTTAAAGCAATTAGAAATGATTTCTGTTGCCCTTGAGATCCAAATTTCTTGATGGGATGTTCGTCTATTTCAAATGATAAATCATCTTTATGGGTTCCCACGCTAGTATAATGTAATGCTCTGTCTTTATTGATATTTTCTTGTAAAAGTGTCAGTAAATTTTTCTCGAATAAATGACTTTCATACACTAGTTGAACGGTTTCTTGTGAACCCGTTATGGATTGATGGTGTGTGTTGAAAATAGGAATAAACTGGTCGATAAATTCTTTTCTTTTTTCGAAAATATAATTTCCAAAACTGTTGAGCTGCTCATTATATATAGAGAGTGTATCGTTTTCAAAAACATGATTCAGCGCGAAATATTTCAACAAAGCATTACGCTGGCTCATTACTTTCTGGTATTGAATCAGTTGCTGTAAATAATGGGAATCTAACTGTGAAATTACGCTATCCATAAATTTTCTTCGAGTTTCACTGCCTTCCACAATCAAATCCCTGTCGGCAGGAGAAATGATTACCAAAGGGATAAAACCAATATGATCTGAAAATTTATCGTATGCTTTCCCGTTGCGTTTCAATATTTTTTTTTGGCCTTTCTTTAGACTGCAAAGGATTTGTTCGTTTCTTTCGTTTTTTTCAAATTCAGCATCAATTACAAAAAATTCTTCACCGTGTTTTATATTTTGAACGGCTAATGGGTTGAAATAGCTTTTTCCATAAGACAAATGGTAGATTGCATCGAGTACATTTGTCTTTCCAATACCGTTTTTACCTACGAAACAATTTATTTTGCTGTCAAAATCGAAATTTGCTTCCGAAAAATTCTTGTAATTGAATAATGAAATCTTTTTTAAATACATCTTTAAGGCTTGCTGGTATTGAGAACTTTGATGTTTTTGAATAGGTTTTTCAAAGCGGGTGCAAATTATTGAAAAATATCGATAAAAATGGCTTTTAGATTTTTTCTATGGGAATTATTTTTGCTTTGGAAAGAAAGAACCTCTTATGATATTTTTTTTGAATATAAAAGCATATTTTTTATGTCGGTTTGAATAAAAATTTTATTTTTGCGACTCACTAAATTAAAATTAAATGGCTACTTACAGTAAAAGAGGATATAAAGCACCAAAAGAAAAAGAAGTAAATGATGTGGTTGAAGAGGTTAAAATTGATGAAAAAGACAGCACAACAGCTGGTGTTTTTTCAACATTAGACGAAACAGCTTCAAGAACTGAGGATTGGGTAGCTAGAAATCAAAAAGTCATTATAGGATTAGTTGCAGGTGTTGCTTTGTTCACTGTAGGTTATTTAGCGTATCAAAAATTTATTGCTACGCCAAAACAAGATGAAGCAGCTAACGAAATGTTTGTTGCACAAGAAAATTTTCAAAAGGCCACTGACGGAGTTGCGAGTGATTCATTATATAAGTTGTCTTTGAATGGTTCAGAAGGGAAATTTGGATTTTTAAAAATTGCTGATGAATATTCTGGAACAGATGCAGGGAACTTAGCTAATTATTATGCAGGATTAGCTTATTTGAATACAGGAAAATATAATGAAGCTATCGAATATTTAGGGAAATTTAAATCTGAAGATATTGTTTTAGGTGCTTTGGCAAAAGGAGCGATAGGAGATGCTTATTCTCAAAAAAATCAACCAAAAGAAGCTTTAGAAAATTACGTGAAAGCAGCTGAATCAAATAAAAATGACTTTACTACACCACGTTTCTTGTTGAAAGCTGGAAAAGCAGCTTTGGCATTAGGGAATAAAGCGGATGCTTTGAAATATTTTACAGATATAAAAGAAAATTTTGATGCAACTCCAGAAGCTGCTTCAGTTGACGTTTTGATAGGATTGGCACAATAGTAAAAATGATTTAAGATTCCTGATTGAAGATTGAAGATTTTTGTTTTCAAAATACTATCTTTAATATCAGAAATCAAAAATTCTATAATCAAAATTCTATAATCAAATGGCTACCGTAAATAAAAACTTATCCGAGTACGATAAAAATTCAATCCCAAATGCGAAAGATTTTCGCTTTGGGATTGTTGTTTCAGAATGGAATGATTCTATAACTGAAGGACTTTATAAAGGTGCTATAGAAGCCCTTTTAGAAAACCAAGTTCCGGCCCGGCATATTATTCGCTGGAATGTTCCGGGAAGCTTTGAGCTTATTTATGGCTCTAAGAAAATGTTGCAAACGCAGAATGTTGATGCTGTTATCGCTATTGGATGTGTTATTCAAGGGCAAACCAAGCATTTTGATTTTGTATGCGAAGGAGTAACGCAAGGAATTAAAGACTTGAATGTTCAAACTGATATTCCTGTTATTTTTTGTGTTTTAACTGATAATACCATGCAACAATCCATTGATAGAAGTGGAGGAATTCACGGGAACAAAGGTACAGAAGCGGCTATTGCGGCTATAAAAATGGCATATATTCGTCAACAAGCTTCGTTGTCACATCAAATAGATAATCAACATTTATTGTCTGCAGGAGCAATTCAAATAGAAGAAGGTTCGCCTTTAGAGTTGAAGGAATAAACAATAAAAATACTAATTATTAAAACCTATACTGTTTCATAAATAGTATAGGTTTTTTGTTTTTTTTATGATTAAATAAGCTACCATTCCCAATAGAAATTCATTAAATTTGTACTTCTTGGTTTTGAAAACCTAAACCTTAAACTTTAAACCTAAATTTTTTAATGTCGAGTATTATTCAATTACTTCCTGATCACGTTGCCAATCAAATTGCTGCTGGTGAAGTTGTCCAAAGACCAGCTTCGGTGGTTAAAGAATTGCTTGAAAATGCAGTAGATGCCAGAGCAACGGACATCAAGTTAATTATTAAAGATGCAGGAAAGGCATTAGTACAAGTAATTGATAATGGTTTAGGAATGAGCGTAACCGATGCACGTTTGTGCTTTGAACGTCACGCCACTTCCAAAATTCGTCAAGCCGAAGATTTATTTTCGTTGCATACCAAAGGATTTCGTGGAGAAGCATTGGCTTCTATTGCGGCGATTGCCCATGTTGAAATGAAAACCAAGCAAGACCAGGAAGAACTTGGGACGCATATTATAATTGAAGGTAGTAAGTTTGTATCTCAGGACGTTGCTGTTTTGCCAAAAGGCACTTCTTTTGCAGTCAAAAATTTATTCTTTAATATTCCGGCGCGACGTAATTTCCTGAAGTCGGATACGGTAGAATACCGCCATATTATTGATGAATTTCAACGAGTGGCTTTGGCACACCCCAAAATACATTTTACCTTTTATCATAACGGTAGTGAAATGTTTAATTTACCGCCATCTACTTTGCGACAACGAATTGTTACTATTTTTTCGGGTAAAACCAATGAGAAATTAGTTCCGGTTCAGGAAGAAACAGAAATAGTGGCTATTCAAGGATTTGTAAGCAAACCAGAATTTGCCAAGAAAAACCGTGGAGAACAGTTTTTCTTCGTGAATGACCGTTTTATAAAAAGTGGTTATTTGCATCATGCTGTTATGGCTGCTTATGACGGGATTTTGAAAGATGGTGCGCAACCTAGTTATTTTTTATATTTATCAGTACCGCCTAATACGATTGATATTAATATTCATCCCACTAAAACGGAAATTAAATTTGATGACGAACACGCTTTATATGCGATTTTGAGAGCTTCAATAAAACATAGTTTGGGACAATTTAATGTGGCTCCAGTTTTGGATTTTGATCGGGATTCTAATTTGGACACACCCTATCATTACAAAGATTTAGAAGGTGCTACGCCAATGATTCAGGTTGATGGAAATTTCAATCCGTTCTCTGAAGAAAAACCCAGCAAGCAATTTTCTAGTTATAGAAAACCGGAACCAACAGCAAATTGGGAAAGTTTGTATGTAGGCTTAAAACAAGATACAGATGAAATTGGTCATATTACTTTCGAAAATGAAGAAGTGACTTCGTCTTTATTTAATGATGAAGAAGTGGAGCATGCGGTTCATAAAACGTATCAAATTCATAAAAAATACATTGTTTCATCCATCAAATCAGGAATGGTTATTGTGGATCAGCAGCGGGCACATCAGCGTGTTTTGTACGAACAATTTCTGGTTAGTATGACAGTTAATCAAGCGTCAAGTCAACAGTTGTTATTTCCATTAAACTTATTTTTTTCGTCAAGCGAAATGGAGCTTATCGCTGAATTACAACTGTCATTAATGAACACCGGATTTGTTTTCGAAGAAAATAATCCAGACCATATTGTCATTTCGGGAATACCCGTGAATGTGACAGAGAGTGAAGTTTCAATAGTTTTGGAACAATTATTAAGTGATTTACAGGATGGAATTCCAGAAAGCAGTTTTAGCCAGAATGATACCATTGCCAAATCCATGGCGAAAAGTTTAGCGGTAAAAACAGGAACACTCCTTACAGAAAAGGAACAGGAAAACTTGGTGAACGGGCTTTTTGCCTGTAAAGATCCCAATGTTTCCCCATTTCATAAACCCACTTTCATCACCATGCGTGTGGAAGATTTAGATAAAAAGTTTGCACTATGAGAAACGTAACAGAAACGGTTAAGCAATTAATCATTATTAATGTTTTATTTTTTGTTGGGACGCTTGCGTTAGGTGATCCCGCTTATAAAATGCTTTCGATGTATTTCCCTGAAAATCCAAATTTCCAAGTTTGGCAGCCTATTTCGCACATGTTTATGCATGGCGGATTTATGCATATTTTCTTCAACATGTTTGCGTTATATTCTTTTGGATCTGCATTAGAAAGTATTTGGGGAAGCAAAAAATTTCTCTTTTTCTATATTTCCTGTGGCTTAGGTGCAGCATTGCTTCATACAGGAATCAATTATTATTACTATCAGGATGGATTAAATGTTTTGATGGAACAAGGATTTTCTAAAACGGAAATTTTAGCTGTTTTAAATGGAAAAGGAAATGATCAGATTGTTCCGCTTTTAAATAGTGCTAGTTTTCAAAATTTTGTAAGTGCCTATTTTGGAACTGTTGTTGGAGCTTCTGGAGCTATATATGGTGTAATTGTTGCTTTTGCTTTTATGTTCCCTAATGCTGAATTGGCTTTGATGTTTATTCCAGTGCCAATAAAGGCAAAATATTTTGTACCAGGTTTAGTTTTAGTAGATTTGTATTTAGGAATATCAGGGAAATCAATATTTGGTGGCGGTGGCGGAATCGCTCATTTTGCACACGTAGGAGGCGCTTTATTTGGTTTCCTAATTATGTGGTATTGGAAGAAAGATCAGTTTAATAGTAATCGTTGGAATTAATCGCAAAAAAGAATCGAATACAAAATAGCGGCTTATGAGTATAATTGAAGATTTAAAATTGCAAGTTAAAATTGGCGGTGTTGTTACAAAATTAATTTTTTGGAATATTTTGCTCTTCGCAATTCCGACTATTGTTTTTGGACTATTACATTTGTTTGCTATCGATGTCAATTTTTTGTATTACATCAGCTTGTCTTCGAATCTGGGAGATTTGTTATGGAAGCCGTGGTCCGTTATTTCATATGCTTTTTTTCATTCTGATATTTTCCATATTCTGTTCAATCTTTTGATGCTCAACTTTAGCGGAAGATTGTTTTTAACTTTTTTTACTCAAAAGCAATTGCTGAGTTTGTATTTTGTAGGAGCTATTTTTGCGGGTATTATATATTTATTGGGGTATCAATTGTTCCCCAGTTTAACTAATGCAAATACGTCTTTGATTGGTGCATCGGCTTCGGTTATGGCCATTCTTTTTGCAACAGTTGCTTATGCTCCTTTTATGGAGATTCGATTGCTTATTTTCGGACAGGTAAAACTCTGGCATATTGCTTTGGTTCTAGTTATTGTTGACTTAGTTCAATTGCCTATGAGTAATACCGGCGGGCATTTGTCACATTTGGGAGGTGCGATTTTTGGTTGTATTTACATTCAACAACTAAAAAAGGGTCGAGATATTTGTGCTTGGTTTTCGACTATTGTAGATGTTCTTTTTAATTTGGGTAGCAAAAAAGCAACGCCATTCAAGAAAGTACACAAAAATTATAGCAAGCCAGTTGAAAAAAGTACCTCGAGAATAATAGCAAAAGATAAAGCTCAGCAACAAATTGATGAAATTTTGGATAAAATAAGTCAATCAGGTTATGATAGTTTAACTAAAGAAGAGAAAGAATTTTTGTTCAAAGCAGGTAAATAAATTAGCAGTTTTAGTTAGAGAAAATAAAAAAAATGAAAAACCTTTCATGGTTCAATAAAGTAATGTTTGTATTTAATATAGCGCTCGCTGTAATGACTTTCATTGCTTATGTTTTTCCTTTTTTAGCACCAAAATCGTACCCTCTTCTATCAGTGTTAACGCTTTTTATGCCTCTTTTCTTTATTATAAATGGATTGTTTTTTGTTTATTGGGCTCTCCAATTCAAAAAGCGAATGATTGTCTCTGGTCTTGTACTTTTAATTGGAATTACTTTTATCAATAAATTCTATAAATTTTCTGCTGTCGAATTACCCAAAGGAGAAAATGATTTTACTATAATGAGCTACAATGTTCATTTATTCAATGTGTTTAAGTGGATTGATAGAGATGATGTTCCTTCTGAAATTTTAACCTTTATTAATGATAAAAATCCTGATGTATTGTGTATTCAGGAGTACTCTTCTTCAGCCGATATTGATTTTAAAGTGTATCCGCACCGCTATATTTTTACAGATGGAAATAATATTAAAAGTGGGCAGGCTATTTTTTCTAAATTTCCCATTATTAATCAAGGAAATATTGTTTTTGCGAACACAACTAACAATATTGTTTTTGCTGATATTAAAAAAGGAAAGGATATCATCAGAGTGTACAATATGCATTTGCAATCATTGAAAATATCTCCCGATGTTAATGAAATTGATGAAAATATTGATGTGATTAATCAGAAGAAATCAAAAAAGATGCTGATGAGAATTAGTGAAGGTTTCAAAGAGCAACAAGAACAAGCTGAGAAGCTAAAAGAACATGTTAAAGGTTGTGAATATCCAATTATCATTTGTGGGGATATGAATAATAGCGCTTTTTCGTATGTTTATAGAGGTATAAAAGGAAAGCTAAAAGATAGTTTTGAAGAAGCAGGTAAAGGTTTTGGAGAAACATATAAGTTTCGGTATTACCCAGCACGAATTGATTATATCTTTGCCGATGAAAAAATTACGGTCAAGAAGTTTGAAAACTTTCCCGAATTTATTAATTCAGATCATTTTCCTATTATGGCTAGATTATCTTTCGAACAGGAATAATTATAAATGCTATTTTATAAAAGTCTTTGTTTCTTCAAATACTCCACGGCATATTTTCCTTCATTAAATAATAAATCCAGAACACTTAGATTGTTAATAAATCCATGTTTATCATCGAAAACCTGAGTATAAGGTTCAAATATGGATTTGTCATTTTTTCCGTCTACTAAACCTCTAAAGTCATTTATTACAGTTGTTTCAACTTCATGAAAATATTCAGTTGTAGTTGAATATTCGATTTTAAAACGCAAACATTTAGATAGAATAGCTAAAGTTTCAAAATTTAAATCCAATAAAAAGGTATGCTTTTTTTCGAAAATTGGACGTAAATCATCTTCAAAAAATTCAAAAAAAGGAGAACTTCTATACGCTGCTTCCAATGATTTAAAATGCTGTTTTTGCCAGTCAAAATCAGTTTCTATTTTTATATCTTTTGTCTTTTGATGACTTTCTTTCGAATGCTTTACAGGAATATTCAATAACTGAATTCCATTTGGACTGTAAATATAAGTGCGATTGCGATTGGTTTGTTTCTGGAAATTATCTTCAATTTCAAACGTAATACTTTCAGCCTGAGCCATGGCCACAAAATTACTAATTGATGGAAAATAGGTTGGATTCAATAAAGTGTTCATCTTTGAAAGTATTTTAAAAACAAAAGTCATAAAAACATTTTATTGAAATTATGACTTATGAAATTTTCGGATTAACCAATCCTTAAGTTAATCTTTTTTCTCTTTTCTTTTTTTCCAAAAATATTCTCCAACAAAGAAGGCTACTAAGGCAAGAAGGAATAATTTAAAGTACGATTGCGGTTGGCCTTCACCGCTAACAGTTGTGAAAACTCTATCCCAACGAACTTTATTGAGTCCTTTTCCATGAGGGTCGATACTCAGCCATATGAAAATTGGTTTTCCTACGATGTGATCTTCAGGAACATATCCCCAATACCGGCTATCTTCAGAGTTATGACGGTTGTCTCCCATCATCCAATAATAATTTTGGTCGAAAGTGTAGCTATCCACTACTTTACCGTCTATTCTAATTTCGCTCCCATTAACTTTTAAATCTTTCTTCTCATATTCAGAGATAATCATTCTGTAAAATGGAAGTGTTTCAGTAGTTAATGAAACTGTTTTTCCTTTTTGTGGAATGTAAATCGGACCAAAATTATCGCGGTTCCATTTGTTGATATGTGGGAATATACCGCCTTCTATACCTTTTGAGATTTGTCTTGTTACGGATACAACTCCGGGAACATTTTTTAATCTTTCTGCTCCGGCTGCGGTAAGTGCTTTTAAGAACAAAGTATCTCTTAAATCAGTTTTAAACCCTGCATCATCTGTAATATCTAACTCTTTTAATAAAGATTCAAAATCGATTGATGTTTTTCCGTCTAGTGCAACTGCATATGAAAATTGCGGTTTAGCCCTTTCCGGTAATTGTAATATTTTGCCGTTGATGTAAACTATTCCGTCTTTTATAGACAAGCTATCTCCAGGAATACCAACACATCTTTTTACGTAATTCGATTTTTTATCTACTGGTTTGTAAGCTCTTCTTTTTGATGTGTCAAAAAATTTATAAACAGTGTCTACAGGCCAGTTGAAAACCACTATATCAGTTCGATTTATGTTTTGAATACCAGGTAGTCTTAAATAAGGCAATTGCGGCCAAGTAAGATAAGATTTACTTTTAGTCAAAGGAATTGAATCATGTACCATTGGCAAAGCCACAGTAGTCATAGGCACTCTAGCGCCATAATTCATTTTGCTTACAAATAAAAAATCGCCAATTAATAATGATTTCTCCAGTGATGATGTAGGAATAGTATACGGCTGAATAAAATAGGTATGAACTACAGTAGCTACGATAACTGCAAAAAGTAACGAGCTAATGGTATCTGCCGTTTTATTTTCAGGTTGTAAACTTCTGTCTGAGATGTAATCTAATTTTTGGGTATAGTTGACATAATAGATATAGAATCCAAAAGTTACAATACCTAAAAAAGTATCTAACGAAGATTTTTTTCCAAAACTCCTTAAGGTTTCAACCCAAATTACAGGAAACATAATTAGGTTAATAATTGGGATAAAAAGTAAAACGGTCCACCAAGTAGGACGACCAATTATTTTCATTAACACAATTGCATTATAAACAGGAATAGCTGCTTCCCAACGCTTTCTACCTGCACTTTCGTATAATTTCCAAGTTCCTAAAAAGTGAACTACCTGCATGATTAGAAAAAACACAAACCATTGATATGCTGTCATAATTTTTTATTTATAGTTTAAAGTAGTTTCATTCGAAACTAGCTTAGATTAAAACAAGTTTATTTTAAATTTAAAACGTCTTTCATTGTAAAAACACCTTGTTTGCCTATAATCCATTCTGCTGCAATAACCGCTCCGAGGGCAAAACCTTCGCGGTTGTGTGCGGTATGTTTTATTTCGATGGCATCAACAACCGAGTTATAAGTTACCGTATGAGTTCCGGGAACAGTACCAGTTCTTTTGGTATCAATATAAATTTGATTCGCTTCAGGATTTTCTAATGTCCAATTGGTGTATTTACTATTTTCAATTACTCCTTTTGCCAATGAAATTGCAGTTCCACTTGGTGCATCCAGTTTTTGAGTATGATGAATTTCTTCCATTTCAACAGTATAATTGTCAAATTTTGACATTATTTTAGCCAAATACTCATTGAGTTCAAAGAAAATATTTACGCCTAAACTGAAGTTTGAACTGGAAATGAATGCACCGTTTTTGTCTGCGCACAAAGCTAGCATTTCATTATAATGTTCTAACCAGCCTGTAGTTCCTGAGATTACAGGTACATTAGCATGAAAACAACTTGAAATATTGGGTACAGCGGCTGTTGGAACACTGAAATCAATGGCTACATCTGCATTTGAAAGCCCTTCATAAGTGTTGAATTCATCCTTTTTCAAAACGATTTCATGACCTCTTTCAAGAGCAATTCTTTCTATTACCTGACCCATTTTTCCATATCCTAAAAGCGCAATTTTCATTTGTTTTATTTTTTTAAATTTAAATAAACAGTAACCTGACGAGTCGTATCGACCTGTGGTTAAAAGTTATAGTTAAGAGTTAGTCCGAAGTTTGTTTTGAATGTTACATCATTGGGATAAATATTTGGTCTTACGGATAAATTTTCATCCACATTGAACTGTATTAATGCAGCGTCAACATTAGCATCCACAATATTTAAAACATAAAAACCTAAAGTTATCAATGCCGACAAATCCCTATTTCTCTGATAAAATTTTTGGCCTGCAATCAATCGTGTTTTATCTAAATAAGCGTAATTGTCATCCGTGTAACCCTCGAGCCTGCGTTTATAGGCATCTCGGTATTGATGGTATTTTTTATTGCTATCAATATAATAATAAAGACTAGTCCCCATAGCACCATAAACGATGGGTATTTTCCAATATTTTTTGTTGTAAGCTTGTCCAAGTCCTGGTAAAATTGCCGAATAAAAGGCTGCTTTTGCAGGTGTCAAGGGATCAATATCATTTGATTTCAAAGTGTCTTTTGCTATCAGAACCGCATCCTTAGTTTTCGATTGTGCAAAAACAGTTGCGTTTCCTGTTATAAAGAGGAATAGACCTATGAAAATGATTTTACGCACTACTCGTTTATTAATTTAATAATTCGGTTGAAGTCTTCTTCAGAGTGAAATGGAATAGTGATTTTCCCTTTACCGTTTCCGGCTACTTTTACATCCACTTTGGTTCCAAAATAATTTGTAAAAGTACTTTTGTGAGCAGCTGCAATTTCAAAGGAAGCCGCTTTAGGTTTACCGGCAGGTTTTGGTTTTAAACTTTCCTGATAGTTTTTTACCAAAGCTTCCGTGTCACGAACCGAAAGGTTTTGACTAACGATTTTTTGATAAATATCAGTTTGAATGTCTTGGTCTTCAATATTGATTATCGCACGACCATGACCCATACTGATAAAACCATCACGAATCCCAGTTTGGATTATCGGGTCTAATTTTAAAAGTCTCAAATAATTGGCAATTGTAGAACGTTTTTTCCCCACACGCTCACTCATTTGTTCTTGAGTCAATTGAATTTCATCAATCAAACGTTGGTATGAAAGTGCAATCTCAATTGGATCTAAATCATGACGTTGAATATTTTCAACCAAGGCCATAACTAGTGATTCATTATCGTTTGCAATACGAATATAAGCAGGAACGGTAGTCAATCCCACAAGAGTTGACGCCCGAAGACGGCGTTCACCCGAAATCAATTGGTATTTATTGAAGTCTAATTTACGTACGGTAATGGGCTGAATAACGCCTAATTCTTTGATAGAAGTCGCTAGTTCTCTCAGAGATTCCTCATTGAAATTACTTCTGGGCTGAAACGGATTTATTTCTATCGCATCAATTTCAAGCTCAATAATATTCCCTACAACTTTATCGGCATTTTTATCGTTTACGGATTTTATATCGTTTTCCGGATCTTTCAATAACGCAGATAATCCTCTTCCTAAGGCTTGTTTTTTTAGTGCTTTTGCCATAAAACTATTTACTGTTTTTCTTTATAACTTCTTGAGCAAGATGTAAGTAATTGGTAGCTCCTTTGCTTGTCGCATCGTAGTTTATTATACTTTCTCCAAAGCTTGGTGCTTCGCTCAGTTTTACATTTCTTTGAATAATGGTGTCAAAAACCATGTCGTTGAAATGTTTTTGAACCTC
Source organism: Flavobacterium esculini (assembly GCF_048284325.1). Taxonomy (NCBI): domain Bacteria; kingdom Pseudomonadati; phylum Bacteroidota; class Flavobacteriia; order Flavobacteriales; family Flavobacteriaceae; genus Flavobacterium; species Flavobacterium esculini. The sequence goes on from NZ_JBLVPI010000020.1 coordinate 49,510, forward strand.
TTCAACTACTTGGTTTGATAAACGCAATCTCGAGTCAAACATGGTCAATAATAACCCTTCAATGTCTAAATCGGGATTGTGAATTTTTTGGATACTTTTTATGGTATTCAATAATTTGCCTAAACCTTCTAATGCAAAATATTCACATTGAATAGGAATAATTACGGAATCAGCTGCAGTCAAAGCGTTCAAGGTAAGTAATCCAAGAGATGGCGCACAATCTATAATAATATAATCATACTCGTCTTTGACACTTTCCAATGCTTTTTTAAGCATATACTCCCTGTTTTCTTTATCGACTAATTCGATTTCAATAGCAACAAGATCAATATGAGATGGAATCACATCTACATTTGGAGCGGAACATTTTATAATTGCCTCTTTCGGCGTATGACTATGCTCCAGAATTTGATATGTACCAATTTCAACAGATTCAACATCAATACCCAATCCTGATGAGGCATTTGCCTGGGGGTCAGCATCAATAAGTAATACTTTCTTTTCTAAAACACCCAGTGAAGCAGCCAGATTTACAGACGTTGTAGTCTTTCCAACTCCACCTTTTTGATTAGCAATCGCGATGATTTTGCCCATTTATTTTTCTAAATTTTGAACCGTAAAAATACAATTATTTATGGTTTCTAAAAATCTATTTTGTTAACATTTGTTAAAGGTTGATTAGTCGCTATTTGACAGATTCGAATTTTTAAGACGGATATGATTTTCGGGAGCTATTCCTGCGGTTCGTTTCTATCCCGATGTTTTTTGCCACCGATAGCTAGAGACGAGATTTTAATATTTATTTATCTAAAAACGAAGAATTTCAAGTATTTAAATTAATTGGTATAATAAAAGATATCCTGTGGCTGTACCTAGATTGAAATGTCTATGTTTACATTAACAGCTATAAATAGTAGGAGTTTATTTTTAGATTGCAATGCCTCGATTTGTTTTCTCTTAATCGAGGGTTTGTTGCTGAACCTTATTGTCGGTTTTTATTTGAAATTTGAATACTTATCAATCTTTACAATTAGATTTTTATAAAAAAAGCAATTAGCGCCATTTCAAAAAAATAATGTTTCAAAAATATCTGGCAAGGGTAAAAAATAGAAATAAAATTATTTCAGTAGTACTTTAATTATTCAAATTAATATGCTTCTTTATTTTAATAAAATAAAAACAATAACATGAAAATTGGATTAATAGGATTTGGAAAAACAGGTAAAGCCGTAGCTTCGGTAATTCTTCAAAATAAAGAATTTTGTTTGGAATGGGTGTTAAGGCAAAGTACACTTTTAGAACATAGATCAGTTCCTGAATTCTTAGGGGTACATTCTGATGAACCAGGATTAATATATTCCAGTTCTAAGATTTCAATGGAAGAACTTTTAGATAAACACCCGGTGGATATTATCATTGATTTTTCTTCAGATCAAGGGATTTATACGTATGGATCGATAGCAGCCGAGCGGGAGATTAAAATTATTTCGGCTATATCGCATTATAAAGAAAAGGAAATAGAATTACTGAAACAATTAGCACTGAAAACCACTGTGTTTTGGTCTCCCAATATTACTTTAGGGGTTAATTATTTATTATTTGCAGCTAAATTTTTAAAAAAAATTGCACCATGGGTAGATGTTGAAATCAATGAGGAGCATTTTAAATTAAAAGAGGGAACTTCGGGTACTGCAATTAAAATTGCGGAAGCATTGGATGTTGAAAAAGAGAATATAAATTCGGTTAGGGCAGGGGGTATTGTGGGGAAACATGAGATAATTTTTGGATTTCCATTTCAAACGGTTCGACTGATTCACGAATCCATTTCAAGAGAAGCTTTTGGTAGCGGAGTGATTTTTGTTGCCGAAAATTTAAAAAATAAAAGTAAAGGTTTGTATAATTTTGAAGATATTTTACAACCTTATTTTTCGACTTAGGTTATAAAGGTCAATTCTTCGGACCTTTCGGCTTCGCTTTTTCGGGATGCCATAATGATTTTATCATACAAAAAAGTCGAACATTTCTGTTCGACTTTTGTCGGGGTGGCAGGATTCGAACCTGCGGCCTCCTGCTCCCAAAGCAGGCGCGATAACCGAGCTACGCTACACCCCGTAATTCTGGTGCAAAGATAGAATTATTTTTTATTTGACCAAACCAAAAAACAAAATAGGGGAATATTATTTCGGAATAGGTAAAAATGATCTTTTTATCGCCATATTTTTTTATTAAAAAACTACATTTGCAACTTCAAAAATGTAATAAAAAACAACATGTCTGATACAATCGAAAAAATAAAATGTCTTATTATAGGGTCTGGCCCTGCGGGTTATACAGCAGCTATATATGCCGCCAGAGCAAATATGAACCCGGTTTTATATCAGGGAATTCAACCTGGGGGTCAATTAACAACAACCAATGAAGTAGAGAACTTTCCGGGTTATGTTGATGGTGTTACAGGTCCCGAGATGATGGTTCAATTGCAAGCGCAAGCACAACGTTTTGGTACTGATGTGCGTGACGGTTGGGCAACTAAAGTAGATTTTTCAGGGGATATTCATAAAGTTTGGATCAATGGCACTAAAGAATTGCATTGTGAAACCGTAATTATTTCGACAGGTGCATCTGCTAAATATTTAGGTTTACCTTCAGAGCAGCACTATTTAAAAATGGGTGGTGGCGTTTCTGCATGTGCTGTTTGTGATGGTTTTTTCTATAGAAATCAAGAAGTAGTAATCGTTGGAGCAGGAGATTCAGCTTGTGAAGAAGCACACTATTTGTCTAAGCTTTGTAAAAAAGTAACAATGTTGGTGCGAAGTGAAAAATTCAGAGCTTCTAAAATTATGGAAGAACGCGTTCGTAAAACGGAGAACATAACGATATTAATGAATCACGATACTGTTGAAGTATTAGGAGACGAGCAAGTTGTTGAAGGGGTAAAAGCTTTAAATAAAACTACGGGGGAGATTTTTGATATTCCTGCTACCGGTTTCTTTGTGGCTATTGGGCACAAACCAAATACGGATATTTTCAATGAGTTTATTACATTAGACGAAACAGGATATATTATCAATACTCCAGGAACTTCAAAAACAAATGTTGATGGCGTTTTCGTAGCTGGTGATGCTGCGGATCATGTATATCGTCAAGCAATAACAGCTGCTGGAACAGGTTGTATGGCTGCTCTTGATGCCGAGAGATATTTGGCTTCTAAAGAATAATCAGATTTCTATTTTTTTAGATAAAAGATAATAGACGGATAGATAAAAGATTTGTTAGGAAATTTTCTATCGCGTTAGCTTTTCAAAATGAAAAAAGTCCCATTTGCCTTAGCAAGTGGGACTTTTTGTTGGTGATTTATGGGGTAAGTTTAAATACAATGGTATTACATCTCTTTTTCTCCCCTCCTTCGGAGGGGTTGGGGGAAGATTCTCTATTTCAATTTTTTAAACAATTTAGCTTCATCGGCAAATTTTCGTATTTCGATTTTTGGTGTTCCCAAAAGCTGAATTTCTGATTTTTCGGCAGCATCTATAATAACTGTTACAGTTGCGTTTAAACTGCAATTGGAATAACTTTCGGTGGTTACATCGGCATTTTTTACGGTAAGTTTACTGGCTGTTAATGCTGAATTGTTATCCAATCGGATACTTGCATTGGTCGCGTCACCCTCAATAGTCGCGGTTGATTTTTGGTACATATCCACTTTCAAATCAACAGTAGTAGCTAATGCTTTTAGAGATGCATTTTTACTTAATTCGATAATTGCGTTTTCGGATTTCAAATTAAGTTCTGTTTTTGATTTGTCATCAGCCTGTAGTATAAAATTCTTGGCATTGACATTCAAATAAAGTTGGGAAAAATCATAAGCTTTAAATGTTAAATTGTCCAATTGAATTTCTTGTATTGCATTTACAGTCGATTCGTTTTTTGAAATTATCAAGTTTAAATCTTTAGTATAGGTAACTCTTACAATTATTTTTTTGGAGCTTACTGCTTCCTTAGTGGTATAAATGCGCAGTATTTTGTCTCTTAAATCAACTGAAATAATATCATGTAAATTATCGTCAGCTTCAACTTTCAGTTCCGTTTTTTCTCCTCTTTCCAAATGAACTTCAATATTATCTTCTACTTCAAGGGATTCAAAATTACCAACTTCTCTTTGTTCAACGGTAACTGTTTTCGAACCTTTTATTTTATCTTTTTTCTGTGCAAAGGTCAATGTAGTTGATAAAAGGAGCAGAAGTATTACTGTATGTTTTTTCATTTTCATTTTGAATTAGGATCTATACAAATATAAAAAAATCATCCACTTTTGATGGATGATTTGTCTAATTTTTGATTAAAAAAGGAATTCTTATTCCTGATGAATACTTCCTCCTGAATGAGCTTCTTTCCGAATCGATTTTGGAATAATATTATAGTTTATGCTTGCTCCGCTAGATGCTGTAGCATCCAAGCTCACGATTGGATGTACATTAATAGTAGAACCACTTGAGGCGTGAGCTTTGATCTCATTTACCAATAAATCTTTGGCATCTATAGTACTTCCACTTGACGCTGTTGCTTCAAGTTTAAGTGCTTTACCATTGATGGCAATAGTACTTCCGCTACTGGATTCATTGTAAATAGCATCGGATTCAATATTTAAATTTATTGAAGCTGCACTGGATGCTTCGAGTCTGATACTTTCCCCTTTTATTATATTTATGCTTTTGATTGTAGCAGCTCCAGAAGCTTCTAACTGATCAATAATAGGTATTTTTACGGTTACTTTTTTTGATTTTATATTGTTGAAAGAATTGTAATTACAAGCAATAATAAGAACGCCGTTTTCTACTTTTGTTGTGATTTCTTTTTGCAAATTATCATCAGCTTCAACAATAATTTCTATTTTGTCTGATTGTTCAATGACAAGATCAATAGCATTACTGACTTCAATGCTTTTAAAATCGCCTTTTACAATTCGCTTTTCGGTTGTGACATGGCCACTTCCTTCTATTGATTTTATGTTTATCATGTGATTACATGATGCAAACAATAATGCAACCAAAGTGACAATAATAAATTTTGTGATTAATGTGATGATTTTTATCATGGCTATTTGGTTTTAATGATAATGCCGTCTTTATTAATTTTTAATTCTTGAATATTATTTTTTGAATCAATGATAGTATCATTTTTTACAGAAACTCCATTTTTATTAATTGTAACCGATGTTTGAGTGCTGTCATCGTCCATGTCGTTTTCTACGTCATCATATTCATTTTCATCAGCAGGACAATTCAAACATTTTATTTGTGAATTTTCTACTTTATAAATATAGTTGTCAGAACTATAATGCAAGTTGAAGAACGAATCATCAGAACTGTCATAATCCTGAACTGAAGAATCTGGTTTCAATAAAGTCCCTTCAGGTAAGTATAAAAAGATTTCCACTTCCTGATCACGGAATTTATTAGTTACCTCAGTCAATAAATAATTGTCTAAAATTAAATGATTTCCTTCAATTTTAATAGTGTATTTTATTTTTTCGGCTCTTTTTTTGGCATCTTGAAATGATTTCCCTCTTGCCATTTTCTCAATCTGAATGAATGGTAATTTCTCATCCGTATGTAAAATTTGAAACCTCACATTGTTGGAATAAATTAATTCAGTATTTGCAGAATCCTGTACAAATTTGAAGTTTTCTCTTTCATTAATACTTTTTGTATAATAATCATTGTATCTAAATTTTACATATAAAGTGTCCGTTGGCATCAGATTAATAGTTTCTTTTTGAACAGTTTTTCCTTCGTATGCCACTTCAGATGCTTGTTTTATTCCAATTGAAATTAGGATTGCTATGGCAATTATCCAAAGTGCCAACAGCGTATATTTTGCAATATTTCCTATTGACTTTATATTTGGAGACAATAATTTAAAACCTAATAGTGTCAAGAAAAAGAATGGAATCCCTACAGCAAAGAACATCAATAGTCCAAAAGACCATATTGGATAATCAGTAAAATTCCCCGCTTCAATGAAACTTTGCCAAGGCACATCAATAAAATTTGAAGAACCTAAAGTAAAAACGGCTATCAGTAAACAAATTAAAGTTGCAATTCCGGTTATAATCAAAATCACACCCAGAAATTTTGCAAAAACCTTAAAAACAGTCATGATAAAATCACCAAATGAGTTTCCTATTCTATTGGCACCCGTTTTTATTTGATTGCCATATTTGTCGTAATCAACATTTTTTATTTTTCCTGAAACGCTTTCAAACTCTTCTCTAACTTTTTTTTCGATATTCGAAATGTTAACTGGTTCTCCAGTCATTTCTAGCTTTTCTGATGTTGTAATGGCTTCTGGTGTTACAACCCAAAGAATGATGTAAGCAAGAATACCAGTTCCAAATCCAGCAAAAACTAATAGTAATAAAACAATTCTGATCCAAACAGCATCGATTCCAAAATAGTGCCCTAATCCTGCAGCAACACCACCAATCATTCCTTTTTCTTTATCTCTGTACAGTTTTTTTGATCTTCTATTAGTGTTGTCACTATACGTTTGAGAACCTTTCAATTCATCTTCAATGATGTAATCTTCAGGTTGTCCCATTACGGTAATTACCTCATCTACATCTTTTAATCCTACAACGTGTTTGTCACTTTTTTGTTTCTCGTTCAATAATTCCGAAACACGCATTTCGATATCTTTTATAATCTCATCATGTCCTGATGAATTCGATAAAGAACGTTTTATAGCATCAAAGTATCGTGTTAATTTTTGGTATGCATCTTCATCTATATGAAAGAACATTCCGCCTAAGTTTATATTTACAGTTTTGTTCATGACTATTGTTTTTGGTTGGTTATAAGGTTTACGGCATCAGATAATTCAGTCCAAGTACCACTAAGTTCGTTTAAAAAAGCTTGTCCTATTTCGGTCAGACCATAGTATTTTCTTGGTGGTCCTGATGTTGATTCTTCCCAACGGTAGTTGAGTAATCCATCGTTTTTCAATCTTGTGAGTAATGGATAAATGGTTCCCTCCACGACTAATAATTTTGCGTTTTTCAAAGTGTCTAATATTTCCGATGTGTAGGCATCTTTTTCTTTCAATACGGATAAGATGCAAAACTCGAGAACACCTTTACGCATCTGGGCTTTTGTGTTTTCAATGTTCATAATTTCTTTTTTTTGATTTTTGGTTGATTAAACTATTCATTTTTTGATTGATGATTGATTATGTCATTGTGAGGAACGAAGCAATCTCTCATTGCTTAGCACTCTTTCTTTCTGGAGCTTATTCCTGCTTTCCACTTTATCTTTACTTGCTTAAAGAAAGCAAGTAAAGGATGTCGTTTCAATCAGGGCTATTTAGTTCACTTTAGATATTTCTATTCTCTTTTAATCTATTCTGTGTCCTATTTAAGAAACGGAATCGTAATTGGGTAGTTGTATTTTTCACCATTTGATGTTTTTATGGAAGCATAAATGATTAAAAAGAATTCAACCACTTTCAAAAGGCCAAAAATTAAAACAGCTACTAAACCTACTGTTAACATTCCGATGTTTCCTTCAAAACTAAAATTTCTTAAAACAACATCGTGATCATTTATTAGCGCTTCAAAAGGAATATTCTTTAAGAAAGTAATTAGAAAGATAGGAACAGCGATCATAATAAGTACTAAAGAATACAGTAATAAACTTAACTGGAAATTCAGCACTTGTTTTCCGTGGTAATCCACAAATTCCGATTTGTCTTTTTTTGAAGACCAAATTAATATTGGAAAAATATAATTCCCAAAAGGAATAAAGTATTGAGTTAAAGCACTCAAATGAGTAAATGTAGCGGTGTTTTTTTCGGTAGTTGTTTCCATGATTAAAAGTATATAGTAATTTCTTATGCAAATATATGGCTAAAAGACAGTATCTTGTTTCACATAGTACCAAATATTAACAAAATATTAACAAATTATTTTAATATGTACGCATAGTATTTTTTTGTATTTTAGCAAAAAAATCAATAATAATAAACTCGCCATGATTCAAAATCGCAAAAACAATGAAGAATGGCAACCCCTATTTCTATAAAAACCAAATAGTAGCTACATATGAAACTTACCGTGTCAAAACTTAATAAATTTCTATTGTTTAAATTACCATCGGCATTTATCTGTGGCGTACGTGTAAAAGAGATAGATGAAGATAAATGTGTAGTGTCAGTAAAACATCGCTGGATTAACCAAAATCCATTTAATTCTATGTATTTTGCAGTGCAAGCTATGGCTGCTGAACTTTCTACGGGGGCTTTGGTCATGTATCAAATTCAAAAAAGCGGCAAAAAAATATCGATGTTAGTCGCTAACAATAAAGGAAATTTTACAAAGAAAGCAACAGGAAGAATCACTTTTACTTGTACCGATGGTCATTTAATTGAAAAAGCCATTCAAGAAACTATTGCTGCTGGAGAGGGGCAGACCTTCTGGATGAAATCTATTGGAACAGACGAAAAAGGAATCCAAGTATCCGAAATGGATTTTGAATGGAGTGTAAGAGTTAAATAAAAAACGCTTAATAAATTTGTATCGAAATTATAAAAAATAGAAAAACGCCTCAAAATCCAAGAGACGTTTTTTATGGATAATGGAATAGTTACGCTTTAGCTTAGCATTTTTTCCCATTGGCTTTAGCCATTGATGCATCACATTTTTTTCCTTCGGCTTTTGATTTTGAATCTTTTTTAGTACAACAAGATTCTTTTTTAGCTTTTTCTTTTAGAACTGGTTTTACTTCTTGTGCGCCAACAGTAACTGAAAAGAAAGCGATTGTTATTAGTGTAATAATTTTTTTCATTTTAATAACTTTAAGATGGTTTTTTATTTTGGATTTGAATCTAAAAATACGATTCAAATATATGTAATAAATTAAACCAATTTTAAAATTATGAATACTATTTTTCTAAAATGAGACTTTTTAATCATTTGTAATTGAATTTATTTGATAATTATTTTTTTACTATAATCTCCTTTAGAAGTTTTCAGTTTTACAATATAAACTCCGGAAGGTAGATTTTTGATTGGAATTTGAATTCTGTTTTGGTTTTCATTTTTTACATCCCAATTTGCTACTGCTTGTCCTAACAAATTGAAAAGACGTACATCATTAACCGTTAAATTCAGAACTTTATTTTGTATAATTAAGACTTTATAATTATTTGAATATAAAATCATAAGTCCGTCATTCAAATTGTTCTCATCAACATCAAGTGTTTTATTTGTGAATTGAAGGGAGAAACGGTTTCTGTATTCGCCAGCAGTTAACGAAATTGTAAAATTACTATTACGAATGTCATGATAAATACCCGTCACGTTATCATGTAAATAAATTTTAGTCGTTTCAGATATATTTTCTAGAGCATCAATTTTGATAGTCACTTTGCCTTCATTCGTTACTGTAAGACCCAACGGAATTATTTGATCATCATTAAAATTAGAAACGGCTTGAATCACATATTCAATATTGTTAATTTCCCAGAACATATCATCTTCACTCAAATCAAACATTGGCGCATCATAACCAATGTCAAAAAGTGGGGTTGTACTACTATCTGCTCCAACTAATAGTTGTCGATGTGCACCAATAGAAGAGTCAAATCCCAATCTAATTTTTGATCTTGTATCTATTGTTTCTATTATTTTTGTTTTTTTAGTTCCTGCCGTTTTCATGAAAATAGAACTTGCCGAAACTTCTCTCACGAATGCCCGTTGGCTATTTTTAAAAATCAAATCGCCACCATTAACCGTTGTTGGAATCATCGTTCCCGATGGGTCAAGGGCTGTTAAGTCGGGGTCTAAATAGGCATCAACAAAAAATCCTTGCGCAACGGGGATGTATCGTTGCGGTACTTTTGTACCAGCTCCAGTTCCAGTTAAAGAACTGTCAGCAATACCCGCTACACCTCCCATTAAAGTATATGTAGAATAACCACCCTCATATTCAGCCAATAAATGATTGTTTGATAGACCAAAATGATCCCAAAAATAAAGTGCTCCATTGAAAACATTTTTACCTGGTCCTCTTCTGTCTGCCAAATTATCTTTTATAAATTCATCGGCATCGAGTGCGGATGGATAGGGATTTCCTACTAAGTAAGTTTGGTCAGGAGATATAGCTAATGTGATAGTACCAGAATTAGGTTTGCCAACAAATACATAGTTTTGTAGATCTGTAATAGCAGCCGTTCCACCAGTTCCTTTCATAGTAAATCCTTCCCCCACTTTTATAAATGCCGTACTTCCAATATATTTCCATTGATAGTAATTTAACAAGGGGTCTGATAATGCTGGCGAATTAAAGGTCCATAGCCAACGGGTGCTTATTGTTATTGGACTTGTTAGTGCTCCATCTGCACTAAAAGCGCCATCAATAAATGAAATGTTATTTACAGTACTTGGACTAAAATTAGTTACATCTGTAAAACTATTTGTAATTGATGTTCCATCTCTCAATACACTTACAATGGAATAATTTATATTATCGGGACTTACTGGTGATGACCAATAATTGTAATTGAAACTATTTTTTTGACCTTGTTGGTCTCTCAATAATTTTCCTAGACCACCAATTGGATTTGCTGCTATTCCAGCCTGAACTAATTGAGCTTCTCCAGTTAAGCGTAAATCACCTTGTGCTAAAGTCAAATTATTTAAAACTGTTAATTCAAAGCCATCAACTACACTTATTCCTTTAGCTGTAACTGAATTATTTGTGGTTAAATTATAAAAAGTTTCATTGGTTTTTATTGCTGCATTTATAGTCTGAATTTGATTTGCTGTTGCACCATTAAAGGTTACTGTTCCAATTCCAGGAACAAAAGAGCCACTGTTTTTCCAGTCGCGACTAATTTGTAAATTTGAAATACTAGATGGCGCCATAGTAACCGAAGCCCCGTTGGCAATTATTAAATCTTGTGCGCTGGCAATATTACTGTATGCTGCCGCAAAAGGAGATGTTGATGGGTTTATGACTGGCATATTTGTAAATCCGGAATTGATAACAGCATTTATTGTACTTGAAGGCAACCCTTGCTCCCAGTTTTTACAATCAAACCAATCGGTACTTACCAATCCTGTCCATATACCGGCAGTACCAGTTAAAACTGTAACTGTAGCAGAACCTGTCAAATCTTGCGGTAATGCAGGATTACAATTTGCATCACTCAATCCTGTAATGGTATATGTTTTATTTACGGTGATGCCACTTATATTAAAAGTATAAGGGTTTGTGGTGGTAGTTACTGTTGTAGGTGTTGTCCCATTAGAATAGGTTATAGTCCATGGAGCAGTTCCTGTTAAGGTTATATTAAAAGTAGCTGTGCCATCATAACAGATTGTTTGTGATGGTCCGATGTTTGCTGTAGGTCTAGGATTTACCACTATCGTTACTGTTTTTGCAGTTCCAGCACATCCGTTAGAAGTGGGTGTAATGGTATAAACAGCTGTTCCGGAAGTAGCGCCTGTTGTTGTTAATTTTTGCGCAATAGTATTTAAAGTACCCGGACTTGCCCCTGACACTCCAGTTTGAACTACAGTCCATGCAAATGTTGTTCCCGGCTCACTACTTGTCAGCGGAATATTAGTGGTTTCATCTGAGCAAATTATCCCGGGAGGAGCGCTTACTACTGGTCTTTGATTAACTGTTACGGTCACATAAGTAGTACCGTTAGGACCAAAACTAGTACAACCGTTAAGGTAGGATGTTACAGCGTAGGTTGTTGTTACAGTTGGCGATACAGTTGCATTGGTTGCATTGGTATTGCTTATAACAGTATTCGTATTGGTATCAACCCATTGAGATGTTAGCACTCCTATAGGAGCTTCAGGGATTTCAATGTTATCTATTGCCCATGAACTTCCAACTGTACCTTGGTAGTTAAATCGTATTTTTAAGTTGGTTTGTCCCAAATAAGCACTCAAATCAATACTCATATTAGTAGTAATAGTATATGGAAGCTGAGTGGCTGGTCCATTATACTGTGCCAAAATAGCGTTGTATGAGGTGCCTCCATCTATAGAAATTTCAACTTTTGCTGAAGCACCAGCTAATAAATTATAGGCATGATCAAAATGCAAACTTGCTGATGATAATCCTAAGGTATTGAAAACTGGTGTTTGTAAAATGGAGTTGAAATTACCATTGGCAATCACAAATTTTCCGGAAGAGGTATAATTGATGTCAGAATAAGTTCCTCCATTGGTAGCACTTTCCTGAAATGGTCCTGGATTGGTATTACTACCACCGGCAGACAGACAATTTCCACAACCATCCACCAACCAGTTTTTTGGATTGGCAGTGTCAAAAGCACCCCCGGAGGCTAAGCTTTGACTCGTCGCGTAACTGCTTTGAGAAGATAGAATGGTAGAATCACCGTTGCATATTGTGGATGGTGTAGCAGTTACCGGTGAAGGTTTTATATTTGGAATTACGTTTATAATTGATGTGGAGGAATAGGCCAGCGTACATAATGATCCGTTTTGGATAATGGCTCTAAAGAGTGTAGTGGCCAAAATATTTGAATAATTGTATGTCATACCAGTATTTGAAATTGGAATCCAACTAGCTCCTCCTGTAGTTGAAGATTCCCATCGTACTATAGTGCCTGTATGCCCACTTAAGTATATCGTTCCGCTGGCAGAATGACATACGGTAACGATTCTGACAACTGGTAAGGTACTGGGCTGAGAAACGGTAACTGCGCCTCCTGCTGAAGCTGCTTCAATACTAACTGTTGCAGTTGTTGGTGTTCCGGTACAACCATTTGCCGTCGGTGTAATCGTAAAAGTCACCGTTACAGCTGAATTGGTATTATTTATTAAGCTTCCGCTGATGTTTCCACTTCCGCTGGAAGCTATTCCGGTAACGGCTACTGTATTGTCTCTAGTCCAATTATAAGTAGTTGATGGAATACTTCCAGATAAAACTATTGCTGTAATTGGGCTTGCTGAACATAGCGTTTGTGTCGCCGGAGTTGCTATTGCATTAGGAGTTGGATACACCAAAACTGTCGTGGTTATTGGCGTTCCATTGCAACTGTTAGCAGTTGGTGTGATTGTAAAAGTTACGGTTATGGGTGCACTAGTTGTGTTAGTTAAGTTTCCACTGATGTTTCCGCTTCCACTGATGGCAATTCCTGTTACTGAAACTGTATTATCTCTAGTCCAATTGAAAGTCGTTGAAGCTATATTTCCAGATAAAGCCATTGTTGTAATTGCACTTGCTGAACAAATTGTTTGAGCAGCATTTGTTACCACTGCATTTGGCGCAGGGTTAATGATAACTGTTGCGGTTATGGGTGTTCCACTACATCCATTAGCTGTAGGGGTAATGGTGAAAGTCACTGTTACTGGTGCGTTAGTATTGTTGGTTAAGCTTCCGCTGATATTTCCGCTTCCGCTGGCGCCAATTCCGGTTACGTCTACTGTATTGTCTCTGGTCCAATTATAAGTCGTTGAAGCCACATTTCCAGATAAAACCATCGTTGCAATGGCACTTTGTGAACAAATGGTTTGAGCAGCATTTGTTGCCACTGCATTTGGTGTAGGGTTAACGAGAACTGTCGTGGTTATTGGCGTTCCATTACAACCATTAGCCGTAGGAGTGATTGTAAAAGTCACTGTTAGGAATGCATTAGTAGTATTGGTTAAGTTTCCACTGATATTTCCACTTCCACTGGCTGCAATTCCGGTTACTGATATAGTATTATTTCTAGTCCAATTGTAAGTAGTTGCAGCTACATTTCCGGAAAAAGCCATTGTTGTTATTGCTGTTGTTGAACAAATTGTTTGAGCAGCATTTGTTGCCACTGCATTTGGTGTAGGATTAACGAGAACTGTTGCTATTATTGGAGTGCCGGAACATCCATTAGCTATAGGGGTAATAGTAAAAGTTACGGTTACGGGTGTATTAGTAGTGTTAGTTAGACTTCCACTGATGTCTCCACTTCCGCTGGCAGCAATTCCCGTAACAGTTGGTGTATTATTTCTAGTCCAATTGAAAGTCGTTGAAGCTACATTTCCTGATAAACCTATTGTTGTAATTACTGTTGCGGAACAAATGGTTTGAGCTGAATTTATTGCCACTGCATTTGGCGTAGGGTTAACAAGAACTGTTCTGATTACCTGTGTTGAAGGACCATTACAACCATTTGCCGTTACTTGGATATTGACAGCCCCAGAAAAACCTGTTGTCCATGTCATCAGTCCTGATGAGTTGATAGTCCCTGCTGAGGGATTACTTACTGACCAGTTAAAACCGGTACTGTTGGTAGCTGTTGTAGCAAATGTGGTAGTAGAAGTAGAAGCTGTTATTTGACAACTTGGTTCTGTTCCTGCAGATATGGTAATCGCTGTTGGTGTACCAACTGTTGGTGTAACCGTAAGTGCTGAACTAACAGAAGTAACCGTTGGACAAGTATAACCCAAAGGCCCTGAAACAACCACATCATAATTACCTGCATTTGCCAAAACTGCTGCTGTAATTGTATAAGTTGCATTTGTTGCGCCTGAAATGTTGTTGCCATTTTTTCTCCATTGATAGGTAATAGGATCACCGCCTGCATTGGCAGCAACTGAGATGCTAATATTAGTGCCTTCACAGACAGTCTGTGCAATAGGTTGGGTTGTAATTAAAATGGATTGGTCTACATTTAAGGTTACCTCATTTGATTTTGTAGAGGCACAAGGACTGGTACCATTTACGACAACATAATAAATACCATCATCTGGCAAAAATGCCTGACTAAAATTTAAAATATTTGTTTGAGCCCCCGTAATAAATGCAGTATTGGTAACCGCAGTGCCTGGGAAGGTTCCTTTATACCATTGGTAAGTTAGTCCATCTCCGCTAGCTACAACACCAAACTGTGCTGTACTACTGGCACATATTCCTAAATTGGATGGTTGAGTTCCTATGATAACTCTACGATTTACAAGCAAGATTGCGTTATTTGAAGTTATCGGCGCACAAGGGCTTGTGCCGGTTATCACAACATTATAATTATTCGCAGCATCCGTGGTCGCCACATTTGAGATTGTTAATGTAGCACTAGTTGCACCACTGAGATTGCCCCCGTTTACAAGATTAGTAGTGCCTTTTCTCCATTGGTAAGTTAAGCCTGTTCCCGTGGCCGTTACGCTAAAACTTACGTTTGTTCCAGAGCACGCTGTTTGTGTGGCTGCAGGTTGCGAAATAATAGTCACAGCATCATTCACCACCACAGCAGAATTATTGGAAGTAGCGACAGTACATGGCGCTGTTCCCGTTATCACGACATTATAATCCGCGGCAGCATCACCTGACGTTGCCGGATTAATGGTTAAAGTATTGGTTGTGGCTCCACTGATGTTACCGACATTGGAAAGATTGGCTATGCCTTTTCTCCATTGATAGGTCAAGCCTGTTCCTGTTGCCGTTACACTAAAGCTTATGGAATTTCCTGAACATACAGTTTGAGTAACAGCTGGCTGGGCAGTTATTGCTACCACTTGGTTTACAACGAGAACGGCATTTGAAGAAGTAACCGCAGCACAAGGACTGGCTCCACTCACCACAACATTATAGCTTCCCGCATCGGTTGTTAAAACACCGGTTAAAGTTAAAGTAGCACTAGTTGCACCACTGAGATTGCCCCCGTTTACAAGATTAGTAGTGCCTTTTCTCCATTGATAGGTTATGCCTGTTCCCGTTGCCGTTACGCTAAAACTTACGTTCGTTCCAGAGCACGCTGTTTGTGTAGTGGCAGGTTGTGACGTGATTGCCACAGCATCATTAACCAGCAAGGCTGAATTATTGGAAGTAGCGACAGTACATGGCGCTGTTCCTGTTATCTCGACATTATAATCCGCGGCAGCATCACTTGATGCTACGGGGTTAATGGTTAAAGTATTGGTTGTGGCTCCACTGATGTTACCGACATTGGAAAGATTGGTTATGCCTTTTCTCCATTGATAGGTCAAGCCTGTTCCTGTTGCCGTTACACTAAAGCTTATGGAATTTCCTGAACATACAGTTTGGGTAACAGCAGGCTGGGCAGTTATTGCCACAATTTGGTTTACAACGAGAACGGCATTTGAAGAAGTAACCGCAGCACAAGGACTGGCTCCACTCACCACAATATTATAGCTTCCCGCATCGGTTGTTAAAACACCGGTTAAAGTTAAAGTAGCACTTGTTGCACCACTTATGCTTCCTCCGTTTGCAAGGATTGTTGCGCCCTTTTTCCATTGGTAAGTTAAGCCTGTTCCCGTGGCCGTTACGCTAAAACTTACGTTTGTTCCAGAGCACGCTGTTTGTGTGGCTGCAGGTTGCGAAATAATAGCCACAGCATCATTCACCACCAAAGCAAAATTATTGGAAGTAGCGACAGTACATGGCGCTGTTCCCGTTATCACGGCATTATAATCCGCGGCAGCATCACCTGACGTTGCCGGATTAATGGTTAAAGTATTGGTTGTGGCTCCACTGATGTTACCGACATTGGAAAGATTGGCTATGCCTTTTCTCCATTGATAGGTCAAGCCTGTTCCTGTTGCCGTTACACTAAAGCTTATGGAATTTCCTGAACATACAGTTTGAGTAACAGCTGGCTGGGCAGTTATTGCTACCACTTGGTTTACAACGAGAATGGCATTTGAAGAAGTAACCGCAGCACAAGGACTGGCTCCACTCACCACAACATTATAGCTTCCCGCATCGGTTGTTAAAACACCGGTCAAAGTTAAAGTAGGACTTGTTGCACCACTTATGTTTCCTCCGTTTGCAAGGATTGTAGCTCCTTTTTTCCATTGGTAAGTTAAGCCTGTTCCCGTGGCCGTAACACTGAAACTTATGTTCGTTCCTGAGCACGCTGTTTGTGTGGCTGCAGGTTGCGAAATAATAGCCACAGCATCATTAACCAGCAAGGCTGAATTATTGGAAGTAGCGACAGTACACGGCGCTGTTCCTGTTATCTCGACATTATAATCCGCGGCAGCATCACTTGATGCTACGGGGTTAATGGTTAAAGTATTGGTTGTGGCTCCACTGATGTTACCGACATTGGAAAGATTGGTTATGCCTTTTCTCCATTGATAGGTCAAGCCTGTTCCTGTTGCCGTTACACTAAAGCTTATGGAATTTCCTGAACATACAGTTTGGGTAACAGCAGGCTGGGCAGTTATTGCCACAATTTGGTTTACAACGAGAATGGCATTTGAAGAAGTAACCGCAGCACAAGGACTGGCTCCACTCACCACAACATTATAGCTTCCCGCATCGGTTGTTAAAACACCGGTTAAAGTTAAAGTAGCACTTGTTGCACCACTTATGTTTCCTCCGTTTGCAAGGATTGTAGCTCCTTTTTTCCATTGGTAAGTTAAGCCTGTTCCCGTGGCCGTAACACTGAAACTTACGTTCGTTCCAGAGCATATCGTTTGTGTAGCCACTGGATGTGATGTAATTGCCACAGTCTGGTTTACAGTAATAACTAATTGATCAGTACCTGCGTTACAACCTCCCGCAGGATCGTTTGTTGTTGCATTGATTGTAACTGTGCCATTTGAAATGCTAGGTGTATAAGTATATGACGCAGGATATGGTCCTCCACTAATAGTTCCGCTAGACGAAGTAAACGTGGGTAGTGCATTTGCATTACCGGTTAATAACGGGTTTAAACTAATACTTGTTCCAGAACACATACTAATGTCAGCGCCAAGGTTCACCGCCGCAAAAGTATTTACGTCAACATTAAAAGTTTTTGAATTACCAGTGCCACATGGGTTACTTACTTGAACAGTAATGTTTTGATTACTTCCTATTGTTGCTGATCCTGTTGCGGTTGCGGTTATAGATGTAGTTCCTTGTCCGGAATTTATAACCCAACCTGTGGGAACAGACCAAGTATAGAGCGTCGCACCAGCAACTGCAGATACTGAATATGTGGCTGAAGCAACGGGGCAAACTGCTGTAGGGCCTGATATTGGATTTGCAGGAAGTGTAGGAGTTCCTGTATAAACGGTCATCACAATACTGTTACTGGTAGCTGTAGTTGGTGATGCACAAGTAGCATTTGAAGTCATCACTACGGTGATTGTTGATGGGTTTGCTAGTGATGTAGTGGTATAAGTAGAATTAGTTGCTCCAGCAATATTTAACCCGTTTCTTTGCCATTGGTAAGTTGGTGTACTTCCACCATTTGTTGGGCTTGCAGTAAAAGTTACCGAAGTTCCAACGCTTGAACATATTGATGTTGAGGTAGATGTTATGCTTACAAAAGGTGTAACTAATGAATTTACTGTTATAGAAATGCTGTTACTTGTTGCAGGATTTCCTGTTGCACAAGGTGTAGTATTGGATGTTAATACGACTGTAACGACTTGTCCATTAGTAAGAGTTGTTGTAGTAAATGTGTTACTGTTTGTTCCTGCATTTACCCCATTTACCTTCCATTGATAAGCAGGTGTTGTGCCTCCATTTGTTGGAGTAGCGGTAAAGGTTACCGATGTTCCGTCACAGATTGTTGTTGCTGTTGCAGCAATATTAACGCTAACGGGTAAGTTTGGATTAACCGTCATGGTAATTCCGTTGCTAGTAGCTGGGTTACTGGTTGGGCATGTTGCATTTGAGGTTAAAACAACGGTAACAATTTGTCCATTTGTTAGTGTTGTTGTGGTAAATGTGTTGTTGTTGGTTCCAACATTTACTCCATTTACTTTCCATTGATAAGCAGGGGTTGTTCCTCCATTTGTTGGTGTTGCAGTAAAAGTCACACTTGTTCCGAGGCAGATTGTTGTAGCAGATGATGTTACACTAACACTCACTGGTAGATTCGGATTTACGGTCATTGTAATGCCGGTGCTTGTAGCTGGATTTCCAGTTGCACAAGGAATAGCACTTGAAGTTAATATTACCGTTACAACTTGGCCATTTGTAAGACTTGAAGTAGTAAATATATTGCTTGTTCCTGTATTTATACCATTTACTTGCCATTGATAAGTAGGAGTTGCTCCTCCATTTGTTGGCGTAGCTGTAAAAGTGACGCTACTTCCGGCACATATTGTTGTAGCAGATGCTGTTACACTAACGCTTACGGGTAAGTTCGGATTTACGGTCATTGTAATGCCGTTGCTTGTGGCTGGATTTCCAGTTGCACAAGGAATAGCACTTGAAGTTAATATCACCGTTACTACTTGGCCATTTGTAAGACTTGAAGTTGTAAAAAGGTTGCTATTTGTTCCTGTATTTACCCCATTTATTTGCCATTGATAAGCAGGTGTTGTACCGCCATTTGTTGGAGTAGCTGTAAAGGTTACTGATGTTCCTGCACATATTGTTGTCGCGGTTGCAGCAATACTCACACTTATAGGTAAATTTGGATTCACCGTTGTAACAATAGCGTTGCTAGTAGCTGGATTACCGCTAGCGCATACCGCATTTGAAGTCATAACCACTGATACTGACTGACCAGTTGTAAGACCTGAAGTTGTATAAGTTGAATTATTTGAACCCACGGGAGTTGCGCCTACGTACCATTGATAAGCTGGAGTGGTTCCGCCATTGGTTGGTGTTGCTGTAAATGTTATGCTCGTTGTCGCACAAATAGTATTATCGGCATCGCTTGAAACAATACTCACGCTTGCAGGTAAATTTGGATTGACAGTAGTGATAATAGTGTTACTAGTTGCAGGACTTCCAATAGCACAGACTGCATTTGAAGTCATGACCACCGATATGGATTGTCCATTTGTAAGCCCTGTTGTGGTGTAGGTTGTGCTATTTGAACCAACTGGGGTTGCTCCTACGTACCATTGATAAGCTGGAGTGGTTCCGCCATTGGTTGGGGTGGCTGTAAATAGTATACTCGTTCCTGCACAAATTGTATCGTCGGCATCGCTTGAAACAATACTCACGCTTGCAGGTAAATTTGGATTGACAGTAGTGATAATAGTGTTACTAGTTGCAGGACTTCCAATAGCACAGACTGCATTTGAAGTCATGACCACCGATACGGATTGTCCATTTGTAAGCCCCGTTGTGGTGTAGGTTATGTTATTTGAACCAACTGGGGTTGCTCCTACGTACCATTGATAAGCTGGAGTGGTTCCGCCATTGGTTGGGGTGGCTGTAAATAGTATACTCGTTCCTGCACAAATTGTATCGTCGGCATCGCTTGAAATAATACTCACACTTGCAGGTAAATTTGGATTCACAGTTACCTGAATACTATTACTTGTCACCATCGCAGGTGTAGCGCAAGACGCTGATGATGTTACATCTAATGTAATGACATCATTATTTGAAAGTGTAGAGGAAGTAAATGAATTGCTGTTTGTTCCAATCGGAGTCCCATTTAAACGCCATTGATAGATTGGAGTTAGACCACCATTGGTCAACGCATCTACGCTAAATGTTACAGGTGTTCCTGCACAAAATATTGTTTCAGTTGCTTCAATAGTAACAGATGGTGTAATCAAAGGATTCACCGTCATTGTTATAATGTTACTGGTTACAATAGCAGGAGATGGGCAGATAGCATTAGAAGTCATTTCAACTTTTATTTGATTTCCATTAACAAGAGAACTGGTTGTGAAAGTTGGGCTATTTGAACCAACTAGAGTTGCTCCCACATACCATTTGTACGCTGGACTACTACCTCCATTTACAGGAGCTGCAGTAAATGTTACCGAAGTTCCTGAGCATATAGGGCTAGCTGGATTAGCAAGAATTGTTACAGATGGAACCGAAAGAGTATTTACCGTAAAAGTGCCCGAGCTAATAATATCGGGTCCTGATAAGGGAGTCACCGTAATAACTCCAGTTGTAGCGGCTGTAGGTAAGGTAGCTGTAATTTGAGTGCCACTGCTGTTTATAGTATAAGTTGCTGTTACACCATTAAAATAAACGGCTGTAGCACCAGTAAAACCAGTTCCAGATATAACAACTGAAGTACCGGAACCCGTACAAGCATTAGTGGGAGTAAAACTCGATATTGATTGGGCAAAATTATCAATACTAATTAAAAAAGCAATCAAAACAATTGTAAACAGATGACATGTTTTCGATATTTTTAATGCTGAAAATAAATTTATGAGAGATTTAAAGTATTTTTTTTTCATGACACCTACATTTTAAAATCAAACGATTATTATTTTTATAAAAAGGCATAAAAATTCATGCAGTTTTTAGAAACAAAAAAATGTTTATTGTAGTGGTATTATTTCCAATGAAAAAGTTATATGCCTGTTACAGTTTTGGTGTAGTTTTAATAATTATTTCACACAAAAAGTAACAAGTAGAATTGTGCTCGGAGTGTTTTTTGTTTAAAGGACTAGGCTTACATATCTTAAAATTAACTATTTATGATGAGATTGTTTGAAAAAAAATTTTTTTTTCGATGAAAGGATTTTATCATCCGATAAACGACTCGTTTTAAGAAAATTAATCTTATATGTTTTCGTTTTTTCTTTATTTAAGGCCAATTTAGATATAGAAAAAATATTATTTTAGATAGTTTTTCTTTTTTTAAATTTCTTTTTATAGCGTTATGGGATAATTAATTTTTTACTAAAATCTATGTTTGAAGTTTTACAGTATATATAATGCACTTAATCGGCAGTTAGATATTTTATTGATCTTGATTTTCGATTTTTCAAGTACTTACTGATTGGCCTATTATATTGGAATAAAGTAACTTTTTCAAGGATTTTTTTTAATGTATTGTTATGATTGAAAGACTATTCTTATTTTGTAAATGAATAACTTTAATGGTGTTATCATCAACACTTAATGTTTATTATTCAATCGTAATGCAAAACGATTGTTGTTTTCGCCTTCTGGCAGGATCACTTCAATGTTTCATTGCGAATATCATGGTATATTCCTGTCAAATCATCGTAGATATAAATTGCTTTTGCGGAGTCGAAGCTTTCCAATTTATCAATTAAGAGCTTTACTTTTTTCCTTCGGAATCTGCTTTTTCCTTCTATTACTAATTGGTTTTCGCCATTCAATAAGTATATGTCATTTGGAAAATCATCTCATAACCGTAATCCATTTCGCTGGTTGCTTTCTCGTTCATGAATCCTAACAGCTAAAAAAGGAATAGTACTGTTTTTTGGATATATTAAAATGAAGAAGATAATTTTGTTGAAAAATATAATTTCAGTATTTTATGTTTTTTGAAATAATACTGACATCTGACTAATTTTGAACACTTTTTGTTTTGCCAATCAGTAAACGTTAATACCAAACACTTGCATTATACAGTCCAAATTTTATCTAAAAACACATAGCTATATTCACAGATACTCGAGGGCACTGAAAAACTACCTGAAATACGGAAAATGAAACTACCTGAAAAGGAGCAAAAACACTATGGTTTCACTCCTTTTAGTTGTTATAAATATCTTGTGGTCACTTAAAATTAAATTTCACAAAAAAAGCGATTAAATAAGATCAAAACCTTATTTAATCGCTTTTTTAATAGTCTTTTGAAAAAAGAGACTTTTTCAGTGCCTTCCAGATACTCATTACCTCTTTTTTGCTTGTAGCTTTTACGACATTAGTAATGCAATCTTCTACATCTTCTAATGAAGTGCTGACCGGTGCGACCAGGGGATGTAATCTTATCACATTAATTGAACTTTGCCTTTTAACGATGATGTTTCCGGAGTTTCCATTAGCGTCTTTAGTTTGAATCAAGTTGGTGTTGTTTGCAAAAGTTATTGAAGATTCGATAGTTACTGTTACATCACCAGAAATATTAAAATTACATTCTGATTTATGTTATTTAAAATCAACTACTTGTGATAATTTTTTTTAAATAATATTTTTTTCAATCAAAGGATTTTATCATCAGACAAATTATCCGTTTTCAGAAATTTATGCTTAATGTTTACTTCTTTTTTCTTGTTAAGGAATGATTACTTTTTTACTAAAATCTCCTTTTGTTGTATAAATCTTTACAATATAAACACCAGAATTTACTTTTTTTAGAGGTAGCTGAATGTTTTTTTGGTCTTGATTTTCAATTTCCCAAGTGCTTATTAATTGGCCGATTATATTGAATAAAGTAGCTTTTTCAACGATAGTTTCTAATGTATTGTTATTGATTATAAGTATATTGTCATTCTGTATATGAGTAATTTTAATGGTGCTGTCATTGATGATTTTGTCATCAACGCTTAATGTTTTATTAGTAAATCGTAATGAAAATCGATTGTTGTTTTTGCCTTCTGGCAGAATCACTTCAAATGTTTCATTGCGAATATCATGATACATCTTTGTCAAATCATCGTAGATGTAAATCGCTTGTGAGGAGTCGAAGTTTTCCAATTCATCAATCAGGAACTTTACTTTTCCTTCAGCATCTGTTTTTACACCAATCGGGTAGGAGGCATTTGCATCAAAAAATCCTTCACCTTCTATTACTAATTGGTTTTCTCCATTCAATAAGTACATATCATTTGGGAAATCATCAATATTTAGACCGTCATAACCGTAATCCATTTCGCTGGTAGCTTTCTCATTCATGAACCCTAACAGCACTTGTCTGTGATGATTATCATGTGAATTGAATCCTAAACGAATTTTTTTATAATAATTATTTATAACGGAATCATTATTATTATTATTATTATTATCCAAAATTTTATTTTTTCCAGTCTTAAATTTATACATCACATTCGAATTCAAAGCGTCATTTTCTTTATGAAAAGCTCTTTGACTATTCTTAAAAGTAACCGTACCACCAGAGCCTATTTTTCCATTTACAAAAAAACCTTGACCTACTGGAATATATCGGTTAGGAATTCCTCTTGATGGGGTGCCTGATTGGCTAATAAAATCGACTCCTGTTGCTGAAGGAGCTAATCCTCCAGTTAAATTTCGTACTGCATATCCCCCTTGATAATCACGTAAAGCATGTGTGTTATTAGTAGTATAATGTTCCCAAAAATATAAAGTGCCATCTGTAGAAGGATTAGAGAAAGTTTCTAAAGAACTTATATTGTCAGTTATAAAAGCATCAGCATCTAATGCAGAAGGATAGGGATTACCTGTTAATAATAATTGATCGTCACCTACTGTATTTGTTGTGATTGTACCGTTATTTGGTTTTCCAACAAAAGTATAATTTTGAGCCCCGGATGCCGCTCCACTTCCTTTCAATGTAAATCCTTGTCCGACACGCAGCGGATCTGTCTCTAATATTTGGTGCCAATTTGCATAAGCATTCACATAATTGTCAAATTTATAAAGCCAGTATCGCGCTAAACTAATAGGAGTTGTGGGCGCTCCATCATAGCCGCCAATCCAGTTAATATTTTGAGGAGTTGTCGTAGTCCCATCTTTCATGATACCAGTAACGGTATAATTGGTATTGTTAGCGGTTGTGTTTATTGGACTTACAGGAGAACTCCAATAGTTATAATTGTATTTGTTGGATTGCCCTTGTTGGTCTTTTTCTATAGACCCGGAACTTGTAACGTCTAAATCGCTTTCACTAGTTTGAACCAATTGTGACATTCCTATCAAATCTATTTTTCCATCTAATTTTAGATAACTCGAAACTTCAATTTTTGAATCATTTGCAGCACTTAATATATTACTGTTTACAAATAATCCCAAAACAGTTTTATTGCTATTAGAAGTAATATTATGTGATGTTTTAACTATATTCCAATCTATTTTTGTAGCATTATCTATACCTACACTATTAGGTACATCCCAAACGGTATAATTAGTCCAAGTAGTATCTGTTTCCCAGCTACCATTACTTCCAGAGGTATAAGGGATTGGGGCAGTATCGGGTTCTTGAACATAAATGCCTTTCAATTTACCATTTTTAGAGTTGCCGGATTTGTCCATTAAATAGCCAATGCTGATATCGCTTGCTCGATTCATTTGATAATAACTTGACAAATTAGTCCAATTTAATCCACTGATGTTTTTGGATACAATTACTCCTTTTACATTACCGCTACCATCATTTATGATTTCCTGATTCATCATTTGACGAATTTGATCAACAGCCAAAGAAACATTCCATATGCGTAGCTCATCTGTATAGCCATTGTAATAATTATAGGGTATGTCAGTATTTTGACTCATTGCGCCCAAAATAAAATCAACGCTATTCAGTGTCGGATTTACACCTGTAGCAGTCTTCTCTAATATTCCGTCAATATATAATTTATAGGTAGTGCCATTAAAAGTAACTCCAATATGATACCACCTGTTAGTATCAATTGCATGAGTAGCTATTATAGAATTATTATTCCAATTGAATGAAATAAAATTGTTTACCAATCTTAAATCATAGCCATCAGTCGAACTCGGGCTGAGATGTTTTGAAATTATAGTTTGGGTGTTGGGATTAGTAGCATTCGATTTTATCCACGCTTCAATACTAAAAGAACCATTGTTTAAATTAAAGTTATTTTTAAAGTTAATATGGTCATCACTTCCGTCAAAATTGACAACATTGCAGAGTTCAAAAGTAACTACAACATCATCTGTGGTGGCGCAACTTGTAGTCCATCTCAAGGTATATGCACCAAGATAAGGGCTGTAAAATGTTGAACTTGGGCTTGTGCTATTCGAAAAAATTTCGCCACCGCCTGCAGGACCACTAACGATAGACCATATTCCTGTTGTACCAGATGTTGCTGCTAATGTAACTAATTCTCCTCCACAAAAATCATTTCGATTTGGGCCAGCCATACTTGACAAGCAGGAACTTGCGTCTATGGCTACTTTTATCGAGCCATCAATTGGCAAATGACAAGCAGTTCCATCATATCCTTGAAAAAAATACTTCGTAAATGAAGTTCCCGATGTAGCACCCGTACCGGTTATGTTTCCTGTTTCCAGAGAAACTTCGGGGCTGCAACCCGCATTTAGTATAATGGAACAATCTGTTGTAACATCGAGGGTAAAGCTTATATCGGCATATACATATTCGGGATGACCGGATGTTATAGGTAACGTACCCAAATTCCAAATAATTTTATTTGTTGCTGAATCAAAATAGGGAATGTTGGCCGTGGTAAAACCGTGGTAAGTGTGGTATAAAATAGTTCCTGTATGGAAAATTGCTGTTGCAGGAATGGGGATTGCAACTATGGTGTTATTTGTGGCTTCGGTACCTTCATTAGTAATATTGAGGGAATAATTAATTGTTTGCCCAGGAGATGCATTTAAAATGGGAGGGTTTAGAACATTATTAATTGAAGTTACGCTTATTAATCCTTTGGGTTCCGGGATATAGGCATCTACTGACATGGCAAAACCGAATATCGTATATACTTCATAAGTGGAGCCAAACCTAAAAGTTGTGGATGTCTGGTTGTTACCTATGACTAAATTTCCAGTATTGGGAATGGTAAACATACTAAAATCAACTCCAGTATTGTTTTGTAAAATTGGGTTGCTGGTACCTAAAGCCGGAACTGGGAATATAGAAGAATTGAAGAAGTTAGTGGTTGAATTTCCTGCATGATTTAACGTTAAATAGTTAGTGGTGTTGTAAACTGCTGGATCTGCATTTAATTTTTGTACTGCCAGATAATCACTTCCTGAATTGGTCGCAACATCTCCTTCAGCTGCCATTACGCCCAGTTTCATGTTTACTTGTCCTGAACCAACTGTAGTAAATCCTGAAATAGGAATTGATCCATATTCACCGCCACCTGCAAGTTGGCCGTTTACATAGGCATAGCCGTCAAAAAGAGTTACGGCACGACTTTTCATGACAGGATTTTCATAAATAACAAGCATAACCCAACCACCCGATAAACCCGGATTAGAATTCGTTCCTTCTGTCAAAGCCACATCGGCAACAGTATAAGCTCCTGAACCATGTGTTTTTACATAATCGGTGATTTCTTGATAACCAATGAAAATTCCACTTTGGGCAGCTCCTGGAAAACGGATTTCAGAACTGGCACCGTTAGGTTTTGCCGTGATGGCGGTGTAAGAAGTAGCGCCTGGTCCCTTTAAAGAAACTACTTTTTTGTTGTAAGTAAGAGTTGTATATACAGGAATAGTACCTGAAACATTTACCGATGCTGAGGAAGTGCTTTGAGTGTCTGCAAGGTTTAAATTTGTTGCGGTACTCCTAATTAATTGATTAATGGTTAAATTTACCGTCCCATCTGCTATAATATAAGGTGTTGTAAGAGTGGCAGTGGCAACGCTTCCTGATGTAGTAATTATTACGGGGATATTTGTAGCTGTGCCACCATTTATGGAAAGTGTTACTGTTGCTGGTGCCGCATTATTAGTGTAATGAAAAACATAGGTATTACCATTTCCTGAAAATGTATAAATTGGGCTACGATTATTGTTAGTTGGATTATCTCTAGTTATAATTAAACTGTAATTCGTATTGGTAATACTTTGATTGTGATTTATGGCTAAATTATTATTGATTGGTTGTGTGCCAGTTTGAACCGGTTTTGAACCTGTAACAATATCAGCGTCATCTGATTTCCCAGTCCAGTACAGACCTGCAAAAAGAACAGTTGAACAATTTGGGTTGGCGCTATTCTCACCTCTATTAGAGAGTTCAAGGGTAGCCATGGAAGAATTCAAAGTAGTAGGATCACCATCAATATCGACATATTTCATCGCATTACCTTCATTATTAGTGGTGGTAGAATAAGTTGAGAGAGTTAAATTGGTGTTGCCTAACATGGTAAAATCACCCTTCACATTATATATCGTTTTGGCAGGTGTTGCAGAGGAAGTTCTTTGCGAAAAATTAACTTGCGGAGATGTAACTGTTTGGGCCTTTATTTGCGCAGGCAGAACAAAAAATAGTATTGTACATACTAAATATATTAAATTGTACTTTCTTTTTTTAGAGTAAATTTTCTTCATAATTTTCTGCCTTTTAATTAATTATGATGGATATATTTATTTCAAATGAAATCAATTAAGAAAATAATTACGATGCGACATCAAATTTATATATTTTCTCTCAAAAAACAGATTAAAAGTAAGTATAATCGACAAAGTGAATGTTTTTTATAAATTAGTAGCTATTAGATTATAATTTATTATGCAAAAAAACTTTGATTTTTTAATGGAATTTGAAAATCAAGTCTGTTTTAACTAACTAATAGGGTATACGATTTAATAACAAAAAATAAGAGGTAACCTGATTTTAGAGCCATAAATGACTTTAGAGGAAAAAAGCTAAAAGGAAATATTGATAAATTTTTTAGTCAATTGGTTACAATGAGGGTTGATCTGGAACTCATTAGTTTGGAGAAGCAATTTGTAGACGTTGCACCCAACAGGTAATTTATTAAATTTTTAGTGGAGCTAACATTAATTATTATAAAGTCTATTTTTTTTATATATTTATTAAACATATAAATCAAAATTTTATGAAACTTTCTAAGATAGTATTGTTTGCTTTTTTATTATTTGTCGGTTTTAGTTATGGACAAAATATACTAATAGGAAAGGTCTCCAACAGTAAGAATAAACCAGTTGTAAATGCTAAGGTATTTTTAGATTCTATTTATACAAATGTTGAAACAAATAAAAATGGGGATTTTGAAATATTGCTTCCTGAAAAGGTGACTATGGTTCATGTTTACTCAGATGACTATGGTTTATTATCTTCTAAATTCAATAATGAAAATATCATGAATTTTATGTTTTTAGATTCGGATAAATCTATAAAAGGACAAACAAAAAAAGGAGATAAGATTACAATTGGATATTCTGAAGTGGATAAAAAATATAAGGTTAATAATTCAGTGGCCATAAGTATTCCAACAGATAAAAATGCAGCTGTTTATAATACAATATACGATATGATTAGAGGCCGTTTGTCTGGAGTCACAGTTTCAAGGGACA
This sequence comes from Flavobacterium esculini, assembly GCF_048284325.1. Lineage (NCBI taxonomy): Bacteria > Pseudomonadati > Bacteroidota > Flavobacteriia > Flavobacteriales > Flavobacteriaceae > Flavobacterium > Flavobacterium esculini. The sequence continues at coordinate 78,402 of NZ_JBLVPI010000020.1, forward strand.
ATAGGATAACCATTAGAGGGGTTAGTTCTATTCGTAATATTTCGGAACCATTATTTGTTGTCGATGGAATGATTGTATCAAGTATTGATTATATATCGCCTAATAATGTGAAAAACATAAGTGTATTAAAGGGTGCAGAAGCTTCTGTTTATGGATCACAGGCATCTGCAGGAGTTATTCTCATTAAGACTAAATAATTTTGATGGCTAAATAATGAAAATCTAAAAATGTATAATAAATCAGTTTGTCTGTAAATTCTATTATTTACTGGATTCCTTGTTCTTAGTATTCAAACTAATTTGGAATTTTGCTAAGATGAGATACCATTTTTAATAATACAATCTAAAATCGAGGAGTTTACAAAGGGCATAGTATTTCTCATGTAATTCTTCCACTATTTCAACCACATTATCTTGTTCTTCAAATAAGCCAAAGAAAGCTTTGTCGAGTGCAATGCTGGTTAAGTTATGGAATTGCGCCCCATAACCAGAAACAGCACGCGCTCCTGTAATATCTAAAAAGTATTGTGCTTCATCCTGGCTTAGGTCTAGTGGCTTTCTATTGGCGAAATGCAAAATTTTCCCTTTCATTTTTCCTTCAAATAACTCAGCTATTTCTTCTAAACTATAATAATAATCATTGAGGCAAATGTTGTTTCCTTCACCGGGCATTAGTAAGTAGATTATTTCATAATTCTTGAAATTATGATCCTCATAGAGTAGTGTGTTTAAACTTTCTTCTAATCCTTCAATAGTATCGCACGTTTTATAAATGCTTGTAATATTTTGTTCAAAGGCCAGTTGTTCTAAGTTTTTGACTACTTCAGTGTGTGTGTGAGTTTCTACATCGGCGACGGCCTCGAGGCAGAAAATGAATGTATCAGAATCCATGTATTTAGTTTAAGTAGATAATCATTTTGAGAGGTTTATTAGGGGGCAATATATTACTCTTCATCATCTTCAAAAAAATCATTGAGATCAAAATCATTATCACTAGCTGTGTCTTGCTCGTTTGGAGGAATGGCTCCCGGAGGATTGAATAATTCCCAATCGTCCCAGATATGGTTGTTGGTGTCAAAGCTTTCTACCCATTCTATAAACAATAACCTAAAATCGTTTAGCTCTTTGCGAATGAGTTGAACATATTCTAATTCTTTAAATTTTTTATGCAACCGTAAACTACCTACCTGGATATATAAATCCATAGCATGTTCTCTAATTATTGCAGCATTTTGCATCCTAATGCTATACAAATCTCCACCTTCGGCACCAGCAATTTTTGCAGTAATGGTCATAGCATCTTCTCGCATTAAGTGTTTGGTATCTTGAAGGTACGCATCCTCCTCAGGAAGAGAAGCTACTAAGCTTTCTACTAATTGATAAATCAATTCTGCTTTTTGGAAGAGTGGAAGATTGCTGGTTTTCAAATCTGAGAAAATGGTGTTAATTATGTTTGGTACTGATATCAAAATTACTGAAGAATAAAATCAGTTGTTAGTATTTAACAATAAATAGTTATTAACCCTTCGATAAAACTCAGAGTTGTTCAATTATAACTTATTCTAATATATGAATAACTCTAAAGCGAAGGTGCTTTGGGGATTTGAGTTTATAATTGTAGATACGGATTGAAAATTTGTTTTTACTTTAGATTTGATAAAAATAGAAGGGATGTGTTCAAAATTCATTTTTTTTAGCATAAACCTCATTATTATGAGTTAGGGTTTGAGTAATAGGTCAAATTTTAAGCATAAAAAAACCCTAACATATTGATGTTAGGGTTTCTACTTTGGTAGCGAGACCGAGATTTGAACTCGGGACCTCAGGGTTATGAATCTTTAGTATAAGCTTTTTTAATTCTAATGACTCTAGCTTATACGGGTGTTTACAGATGTTTTAAATTTTATAAAATTCTGTTTACCTTGTTTTGGTGCAAATTCCAGTGATATTGACCACCCAATTCCAATTTAAAGTGACCACCTGATTCCAATTCAAAATGACCACCTAATTCCGGAGCAAAATGACCACCTCCATTTTTCATTAAAAAC
>NZ_JBLVPI010000021.1:0-63453 GCF_048284325.1 Flavobacterium esculini
ACGATTTCTAACTTTAAAGACATAGTGTAGTCTTTTTGGGTACGCTTAACATACCGTGTTTCTTGTGCGGATTCCATAGAATACTTTTTTGTGTATCGCTATTTCAGGACTAGACATTCCTTAAAATTAAAATCCCCAATTACGAAAGTTGGGGATTTTTTCATTGCAGTTACCGCGAAAAACGCAGCACTATGCTAAGGTCGTGGCAATCTTATCCAAGAGGTTAAAAAATCAAACTAAAATTAGTTTTTGCGCAACGGATAAAATATTCTTTTCATTAATTTCAGGCAAATTCGCAAGAGGAAACAATTGCTGTCCCGGGCGGCTGACAAATGCAGTTTGCCAACCAGCCCAATTTGCACCCGCAACATCCCAACCATGTGCCGCTATCAACATACATTCATCAGGTTTTAACCCCATTTTTCTGGATGCCCAATTATAAGTATCTATATGTGGCTTGAATTTACCTATATCTTCAATACTTAAGATAGCGTCAAATAAATCATGAATCCCAGCATACTTAAGTTGAGTTTCTACAGATTTATTGGACGAGTTAGTGAAGGAAACCAATTTAAAGCCCTCTTTTTTTAAAAGAAATAGTGCCTCTTTCACTTCTGGATGTGCGGGCAATGATAAAATTGGTGCAATAGCATCTTTAGCTTGTTTATCGGATAAAGCAATACCATTATTGTGGGCAACCATTGTTAGTGTAGCAGCTCCGATTTTCCCAAAATCTTGATATTGGTTTGCTACTGTTGTAACCAATGAATATTGAAGCATTGTTGTAAACCAAAACGACATCAATTCAGGGTGGTCCCCAAGAGCTACTCCAACACTTTTTTTCATTACACTAAGATCCAATAATGTTTCATTTACATCAAAAAATAAAACCTTAGGTCTCTGCAAAAAAGCACCACTATTTACCGGAATAGTAGCTGCATCAGCATTTAAAATCAAACTTGGTGCAATTACTCCTGCTCCCCCAATTGCTAATGCATTATTTATAAAATTTCGTCTGCTCTTTTTAAATTCTTTCATTACTGTTCTTTTTAAATTATGCGTTAAATAATAACATACCTTTAAGTATGTTATTGTGTAAAAAAATTACCTCAATTGATTGATATAGTTTTCTAACGAAATTAAATAATTATCTAAAATACTATCATCTGTATACAGTTTACGAATACCCCTCACCCCTTCAAAAGCACTAATCAAAAAAATTGCCACCGATGGAGAATGAACCTCCTTATGGATACAATCCATTTTTTTTCCGCGCTCTAACAAATCAATAAGTGCCTTTTTCCAATCGTCTATAATTTTACGCAATGCAAGTTGGTAAGCTATTTCTCGCTCTGAAATTTCGTTTATCAGATTATTAACTGGACATCCGGATTGTTTTTCAGCAGTAGTAAATGACTGGATTCGTGTAGAGAAAACTTCCTTTAAAATTAAAATCGGATCTTTTTCCTCTGACAAAGGGATTATCATACTTTCAAAAACTCGTTTTTGAATTCTATCACTAATTACTGCGACTCCTAATTCTTTTTTATTTTTGAAATGATGGTAAAAGGCACCTTTAGTCAATTTGGTTTCAATCATTACCTTATCAACACTTGTAGGATGAAATCCATTTTTATAAAACAACACAAATGCTTTGTCGATAATTAATTGTCTGGTCAACTCCGATTTTATTTCTTGTTTCATGCTACGAATTTACTAAAACATTACAAGTAGTATGTTATTATTTGTAATAAATAACATTAATATAACAATCTAAAAAAGAACAATTTTAAGTTTTCAGCAAAATAACGTTCCTCAATTCGTTTAATATCTTATGCGTTTTTGGCCTTAGCCATATGCTTTTCTAAGATTTCATTTTCAGATAAATACCAATCGATGCTTGAATTACGCAATCAATTGGTCCAGTTTCGAATAATTATCGCAGCGGAAACAAAAACATTCAAGCTTTCAGTAAAACCTACCATGGGAGTTTTCAGAAACCATCAACATGTTGCAAAATTTCTTCTGACAACCTATCTCTTTCGGTTCCAAAAAATAAAACGCTTGGTTTCGAAATATCAAAATCGTCGATCAAACAATCAGTTGAATGCGGAATTAGAAAATAATAATTTAAAAATAATTCAGAAATCCGGACGCGAAAAAGTATTCGAAATCCATAACATGGAAAGTAATAATTTGGAAAAACTCGTAAAAATAATTAAACAAAATAGTAGAATTGAAAATGTGGGATTTTCTAAAAATTGAAAAATAAAATAAAATACTGGGCCAGCAGCTAAAGTTTTATTGCAAGCGCATCACGAACAATAACACTGTCATAACGCAACCAAATACCCTTTTTGCTATCTTTATAAAAACATTTCCCAATGAAAAAAATAGTACTTCTCCTGCTGGTCTCATTTCTATTCGTTTCTTGTTGGCCAACTATAGATAATGGTGAATTTTCACGCCAAGAATATGAACCTATAATAATAACCCGCACCGCTCTTGAAAGTTCCATTGCCTTTCAAAATTCACAACCCATTATCAAAGCGGGAAAAATTTACATCAAGGACGATTTGATGTTTATCAATGATGTCAATAAAGGTTTTCATGTTTATGATTACACTGATCCCAATAAACCTATCCGCCTGCATTTTTTAAAAGCTCCGGGTGCTACAGACCTAGCCATCAAAGGCAATACCATGTACATCAATCAAGCAGTAGATCTGGTCACTGCGACTTTCAATCCTGCCACTAAAAAATTCACTGTTACCAACAGAAATAGAAATGTGTTTCCACAAAAGCAAGCACCAAACGGCTTACAAGGCTACACTAAAGAAAATCAAATAATTATCGATTGGACTTTAATCCAGTAACAAATGAAAAAAATTATATCCTTCTTTTTATTAGTGTTTATAATCGGTTGCTCGGAAAGTGATAGCGCACAAAACGGCGACATAGGACAAGCTGGTTCACTTGCAGTTTTTGCCATAAAAGGCAATTATTTATACGGCGTTGATCAAATGAAATTGAATGTATTCTCGTTAATCGATACCGAAAAACCAGTAAAAGTCAATGAGATTCCAATAGGTTTTGACATTGAAACCTTATTTTCATTTGGTGATAATTTATTTATTGGATCTCGAAACGGAATGTTTATCTATTCTATTACAAATCCTGAAAACCCAACGAAATTATCAAGCGTACAACACTTTACAGCTTGTGATCCTGTCATTGCCAATAGTACGCACTCCTATGTAACATTGAACTCGAACACAACCTGCGGCAACAACACTAACGTTTTGCAGGTTTATGACACCAAAAATCTTACGAATCCAAAATTAATTCACAGCAGAACACTGACGCAACCTAAGGGCATCAGTTTTTATACTACTGACTATTTACTGGTTTGCGATGATGTTATCAAAATATTTAACATTCAAAATCCTGCAGAACCTATTTTAGTCCATTCTATTGGCAAAAATTGTTTTGATTTAATTATACGAGAAAACACATTGTTTGCCATTGGCAACAACGGCGTATATCGCTATAAAATGAATCCAAATACTATAAAAGACATACAATTAGAGAGTGAAACAACGTTTTAATGCTCCTCAAAATACCGTTCCTCAATTCGTTTAATATCTTTTATGGAGTTTTTGGCCCAAGCTAAACGCTTTTCTAAGATTTCATTTTCAGATAAATGCCAATCGATGTTTGAATTACGCAATCGATTGGTCAAGTTTTGAATAATTATCGCAGCGGAAACAGAAATATTCAAGCTTTCAGTAAAACCTACCATGGGAATTTTTAGAAAACCATCGGCGCGTTGCAAAATTTCTTCGGATAATCCGTCTCTTTCCGTCCCAAAAAACAATGCGCTTGGCTTTGAAATATCAAAATCATCCATTAAACAATCATTTTCATGCGGCGTCGTGGCAATAATTTGGTAGCCTTTACTTTTCAAGGTATCCAAACAATTAGTAATACTGTCGAATGTATTGATATCAACCCATTTTTGAGCACCCATCGCAATTTCCTTATCGATACTTTTCCCATAACGCTGCTCAATAACATTCAATTCCTGAATTCCAAAAATCTCACAACTGCGCATCACCGCACTCGTATTGTGCATCTGAAAAATATCTTCTACAGCAATGGTAAAATGATTGGTTCTGTTTTCCAATACTTTCAGAAATTTTTCTTTACGGTTATCGGTTAGTATATTTTCAAGAAAGTTAAGATAATCGATATCAATCATTATTTATTTTTTTATTGCCAAGAATAGTTTTAATCACATTGTATAATACAAAGGTATTCCAATCTTCTTTATACGAAAATCCTCGATTAATATCTTTTGGGTTTTCTTTAGAATAAATAGAAAAATACGAGCCATATAATCTATATCTCAAATATTCCCAAGGAATTTGAACCTTTTCCTGTTTCAAAAGTTTAGAAACTGAAATTATGACACCTTCAGGATTAACAACAACATCTCCTATATAAAATGATTCTCCAGTTCCGAATTCTTGTACAAAGTCATTCACTTGGTTATTAAAATATAAATCCCAAAGCGAATCAATTATGCTGACATAAAGATCATGACATTCTTTTTTCTTTATTCCAAAGTAAGTATTAAAGTTAATTTTTAAAATTTCGTTATTACAATTTCTAATATAAAACTGATATTCCCTTCCAAAAACAAAATAATATTTATACCAAACAACTCCCCACCGAAAATCCTTAATATCTGAAGTCTTAAAAGAAGTAAAACTATCATTAACTAAATCTTTATCTTCAAATTGAATAAATTCAGGATGAAGATGCAAGGGTCTATGATAATTGTCTAAAAAGCTTCTTTTAATTTTTACTTTAAGTTCTGTTGCCAATTTTTATATAATTTGATAGTGGCTAAAATAAGTATTTAGTTTGAAAAATTTATCATTTGATTATCTTTGAATACATCAAATAAATAGTATAGTTGTGATAAATATGAAAAAGAAATTAGTGGTTTTGACAGGAGCGGGAATTAGTGCTGAAAGTGGTATAAAAACTTTCCGGGACAGTGACGGACTTTGGGAAGGGCAAAACGTTATGGATGTCGCAACACCTGAAGGCTGGCATAAAAATCCTGCTGTAGTGCTTGATTTCTATAATCAAAGACGAAAACAACTCAAGGAAGTACAACCGAATTTAGGCCATCAAATTTTAGCAGAATTAGAAAATGAATTTGATGTTTTTATTATTACCCAAAACGTTGACGATTTACACGAACGTGCAGGAAGCTCGAATGTCTTGCACCTTCATGGAGAATTATTGAAAGTGAGAAGCTCTAAAAATCCAAGTTACATTCTGGATTGGCAGGACGATTTAAATTTTGGCGATTTAGATGAACAAAAAAATCAATTGCGCCCTCATATCGTTTGGTTTGGCGAGGAAGTTCCTGCACTTGACGAAGCTATTGCACTAACACAAAAAGCAGATTATTTTGCTGTTATTGGAACGTCTCTGCAAGTATATCCTGCGGCTGGATTAATCGATTTTATAGCCCGTGAAACACCTATTTTTTATATTGATCCAAAACCCATAAAAATCTCAAATCTTAGAAATCAATTGGATGTCATTCCTAAAGTGGCCTCTGAAGGAATGAAAATACTAAAAAAGAAGCTTATCAGCTTTATTTAAAAACCATTCGTTTTCTATTTTGTCACGAAAGGTTTATATTTGCGCCTTTCGAACAAACAACAAAACAATGACTACTTTAAACGAATTGAATGCTATTTCTCCTATTGATGGAAGATATAGAAGTAAAACCCTTTCTTTAGCTCCATTTTTCTCTGAAGAAGCTTTAATCAAATACCGCGTATTGGTTGAAATTGAATATTTTATTGCTTTGTGCGAAGTTCCTTTGCCGCAACTAAAAAATGTAAACCCAAATTTATTCGAAAGTTTGCGCAACATTTATAAAAATTTCTCTACTGAAGATGCACTTTGGATCAAAGAAACGGAGAAAGTGACCAATCACGATGTAAAAGCGGTTGAATATTTCATTAAAGATGCTTTTGAAAAACTAGGTTTATCTGAATACAAAGAGTTTATCCATTTTGGATTGACTTCTCAAGATATTAATAACACAGCTATTCCGCTTTCTACAAAAGAAGCTTTCGAGAAAGTTTACATGCCTTCCCTGATTGCTTTAACATCAAAATTGAAAGATTTAAGTGTTGAATGGAAGGACATTCCAATGCTTGCCCGTACACATGGACAACCGGCTTCTCCAACTCGTTTGGGTAAAGAAATTGGTGTTTTTGTAGAACGCTTAGAAGAGCAAATGCGTTTGTTATTCAACATTCCTTTTGCGGCTAAATTTGGCGGAGCAACAGGAAATTATAATGCGCATCACGTGGCGTACCCACAAATTGACTGGAGAAAATTTGGAGGCAAATTTGTTGAAGAAAATCTTGGGTTACACCACTCTTTCCCAACTACGCAAATTGAGCATTACGATCATTTCGCAGCATTTTTTGATGCGTTAAAGAGAATAAATACGATCATCATTGATTTAGACAGAGATGTTTGGACGTATGTTTCGATGGAATATTTCAAACAAAAAATCAAAGCGGGAGAAATAGGATCATCAGCGATGCCACACAAAGTAAACCCAATTGATTTTGAAAACTCAGAAGGAAATTTAGGGATTGCAAATGCTGTTTTCGAACATTTATCAGCTAAATTACCATTATCAAGATTACAACGTGATTTAACAGACAGCACGGTTTTGAGAAATATTGGTGTACCGATGGGTCATACGATAATCGCTTTTGAAGCTACTTTGAAAGGATTAAACAAATTGTTATTGAACGAACCTAAATTCCACGAAGATTTAGAGAAAAACTGGGCAGTTGTTGCCGAAGCGATTCAAACTATTTTACGTCGCGAAGCCTATCCTAATCCGTATGAAGCGTTGAAAGGATTAACCAGAACCAATGAAGCGATTGATAAAAAAGCGATTCATGGTTTTATAGCAACCTTAGAGGTTTCGAATGAAATTAAAGCCGAATTAATGCAAATCACTCCAAGTAATTTCTTGGGAATTTAAACAAAAAACACCTATAAAGTGCAAAGCAATACGAACAAAAAAATTTTAAAATTCATATTACTTTGCACTTTTTTTTTATTTTCCTGTGAGAATAAAAAACCTTCCCAAAAAAGCAAACCCAAAGAGATTAATCCTGGAGTTGTAATCTCATTTGACGACACAAGTGTCAATGAATGGTACCAGGCGGATAAAATATTGCGGCAATATTCTTGGAAAGCTACTTTTTGTGTTTCTAAAATAAACACGTTAAATCATTCTGAAATAAAGGAACTCTTGGAATTGCAAAAGGAGGGACATGAAATTGCAGGACATAGCCTTAATCACTTTGATGCTCCTAAATTCGTTGCAAAAAATGGAATTGGCGCCTACATGGATCAGGAAATAAATCCGATGCTTGCCATCATGCATTTTTATTCCTTAAAAGTAACTTCATTTGCATATCCTTTTGGCTATAGAAATTCAGCTATAGATGCTGCCCTTTTTAAAAAATTTAAAATTATCAGAGGAACAACTTACGGCGCTGAAGATCCTTTTTTCCAAAATTGCTATTTTAATAATACAAAATTAGTTTTTGCAATAGGCATTGATACGGATCATCCTAATTTCAGCATTCCGTATCTTATAAAATTATTAGATTATGCCAAACGAAAACATAAAATCCTACTATTGTTTGGTCATAAACCCGTCGTGAATGTTACAGCCAATTATCAGACCAAAATGGAAACATTACAACTGATTTGCAATTATGTCAAACAACATAATATGACCTTTTATACTTTATCTGAATTAAATAATTTAAAATAAAATAACATTTCATTCCAACAGTGAAATGTATTAATTTTATAAAAACACAAATGCTTCTGGCAAAATAGCCCAGACAGCAGTGAAAAGCCGCGAGAAAATAAAGCTATTTTTCTTGTACTGGCAGAGCGACCAAAGGAAGTTCCTGCTAGTGCAATAGAAAAAATGATTGTGACTGAGTCCCGAAGCGTCGGGATGAAACATAGGGCTGGAATAGCCCCTAAAAAACAAAATCTATGAGCACAGCAGCAGCAGTGGCGGAAGTATCGCATCATTTGAAGCCATTAATAAGCGATTTGGGACTAATCCTCATGACAGCAGGAGTTGCCGTTTTATTGTTTAAAAAAATCAAGCAGCCTCTGGTTTTGGGTTATTTGATTGCTGGATTTTTGGCAGGAAATCATTTTGATTTTTTCCCATCAGTGAATGATATTAAGAGTGTGGAGGTTTGGGCAGAAATTGGGGTAATCTTTTTATTATTCAGCTTGGGACTGGAATTCAGTTTTAAGAAACTGATGAAAGTAGGCGGAACTGCCTCTATTACAGCAATTACTCAAATTTTAACTATGTTATTAGTTGGTTTTATTGTAGGCCAATGGATGGATTGGTCGAAAATGGACAGCATCTTTTTAGGCGTTATTCTTTCGATTTCATCAACGACAATTATTCTAAAAACCTTTGATGAATTAGGCGTAAAAGCACAAAAATTTGCCGGCATAGTAATCGGTTCACTTATTGTTCAGGATATTATTGCCATTTTGATGATGGTTTTACTTTCTACTGTTGCTGTGAGCCAACAATTTTCAGGTAGTGAATTGTTTTTATCTGTTTTAAAATTGGTTTTTTTCTTAACGATCTGGTTTGTTGGGGGTATCTTTTTTATTCCAACATTACTCAAAAGAGCGAAGCATTTATTATCAGATGAAATGTTGCTTATAATTTCACTCGCCCTATGTTTGATGATGGTAATTCTGGCAGCAGATGTTGGCTTTTCACCAGCTCTTGGTGCATTTATCATGGGTTCCATCATTGCCGAAACGACCCAAGCCGAACATATTGAACATTTAGTGAAGCCTGTTAAGGATTTATTTGGCGCAATTTTTTTCGTATCAGTAGGGATGTTAATCAATCCACAAACCTTATATGCACATGCAATTCCTGTAATGATTTTGACAATCGTTACCATTTTTGGTCAATCGATAAGTTCAACAATCGGAGCATTACTTTCCGGGCAGCCTCTAAAACAATCAGTACAAACAGGAATGAGTTTGTCACAAATTGGTGAATTTTCATTTATCATTGCAACACTGGGAATGACACTGAATGTAACAAGTTCTTTCTTGTATCCTATAGTGGTGGCGGTTTCGGCGGTAACAACATTTACCACACCATTTATGATAAAAATGTCTACTCCATTTTCAGAATATTTATCTAAAAAATTACCTAGAAGATGGATCAAAAGAATTGAACGTTACAGCGCAAATGCTCAAGCCATTAAATCAGTCAGCAATTGGCAAATTGTAATAAATGCTTATATCGTTCAAGTCATTGTGTACTCCGTAATTATATTTGCAGCCATTTTACTTTCGTCAAAATATCTATTGCCTTTGGTTACTGATTTTAAATTTGGCAAGGCATTAGGAGCATTAATTACTTTGGTGGTACTTTCTCCTTTTTTATGGGCACTTTCTTTGCGCCGTGTCGCTGTAAATGAAGTAGCTATTTTGTTGGAAGAAAGAAAATATCGCGGGCCAATTGTGATGATGTTTCTTTTTAGAGTGCTGTTAACCATCTTTTTCATTGGTTTTTTATTAAATATTTTCTTCTCTCCAATTGTTGCTTTCTTAACGTTGATTGTAGCTTTAGTCGTTTATTTTGTTTTCCAAAAAAGATTAAATGCAGAATACCATAAAATTGAAAGTCATTTCTTAAGAAATCTAAATGCCCGAGAAATGACAAAAGCTAAAAGAAGCCGAAGCGATTTATCCCCTTGGGACGGTCACATGACTTTTTTCGATATTGCAAATGAGTCAAATATTGCAGGAAAGACATTGGAAGAATTGAAAATTAGAGAGCAAATAGGAATAAATATTGCTTTTATTAAGCGAGGTGATATTATGATCAATATTCCCAATAAGAATGAACGGTTATTTCCTGGCGATGAAATATGTGTGATAGGAACAGATTCTCAGGTGACAGCATTTAAATCGTATTTAGACCAGCATGAAATAGATGTTCCGGATACGCTAACCGAAACTGAAATCGTATTGCGTCAAATAGAATTGAAAAACGAAGCTTTCATAGGAAAAAGTATTCGTCAATCCCAATTACGAGAAAAAACTAGTGGACTGATTGTAGGAATAGAAAAGAAAGGAACCCGAATTCTCAATCCGGAATCCAATATTATTCTTGAAAAAAATGATATTCTTTGGATTGTGGGTGATAAGAAATTATTAGCGGATTTGGTTCATAATTAGACATAAAAAAAGTGCAAGAAAATCATCTTGCACTTTTTTACATTTTTTTTTGAGACTATTTTATCTCGAATAATTCGGAGCTTCTTTAGTAATTGTCACATTATGTGGATGACTTTCATTGATTCCGCTTGCAGTGATACGCACAAAACGACCCGTATCTTGTAAAGTTGGAATATCTTTTGAGCCACAATATCCCATTCCGGCACGAAGACCACCAATGAATTGTTGCATACTTTCATTCAATTCTCCTTTATAAGGCACACGTCCTACGATTCCTTCCGGCACCAATTTCTTAACGTCATCTTCCACATCTTGGAAATAACGATCTTTAGATCCTTCTTGCATCGCTTCAACAGAACCCATTCCGCGGTATGATTTGAATTTCCTACCTTCGAAAATAATAGTTTCTCCAGGAGACTCCATTGTTCCGGCTAGTAACGAACCTAACATCACACAATCAGCACCTGCAGCAATCGCTTTAGGAATATCACCTGTGTAACGAATTCCACCATCAGCAATTACGGGAACTCCGGTACCTTTAATCGCTGCAGCAACTTCAAGTACTGCAGAAAACTGTGGAAAACCAACACCCGCAACAATACGAGTAGTACAGATAGAACCAGGTCCTATTCCTACTTTCACACCATCAGCGCCGTTTTCAACAAGATATTTGGCTGCTTCAGGAGTAGCAATATTACCAACAATAACGTCTAAGTCAGGGAATTTAGCTTTCACTAATTTTAGTACATCCACCACTCCTTTTGTATGTCCGTGAGCGGTATCGATTATAACTGCGTCTACTCCGGCTTTTACCAAAGCAGTCGCTCTTTCAACAGCATCTGCAGTAACACCTAATGCAGCCGCAACACGTAAACGTCCGTATTTGTCTTTGTTTGCATTTGGTTTTTGAGTTAATTTGGTAATATCTCTAAACGTAATTAAACCAACTAATTTATAATCTGCATTTACTACTGGAAGTTTTTCGATTTTATACCCTTGCAAAACTACTTCGGCTTGTTCAAGAGAAGTACCTTCGGCAACAGTTACCAAGTTTTCACTTGTCATTATCTCGATTATAGGTCTGGCATTGTTTTTTTCGAAACGTAAATCTCTATTGGTAACAATACCTTTTAATATTTTATTTTCATCAACAATTGGAATACCTCCAATTCCGTATTCTTTCATTGCATTTTTAGCATCAGCAACTGTAGAAGTCAATGGTAAAGTCACTGGATCTATAATCATTCCAGACTCAGCTCTTTTTACTTTACGAACTTTCGCAGCTTGTTGCTCGATAGTCATGTTTTTATGTAAAACACCAATCCCTCCCTCTTGCGCCATAGCAATTGCCATTGCACTTTCGGTAACGGTATCCATAGCTGCAGATACAATAGGAACGTTAAGTGTTATATTTCTTGAAAATTTTGATTGGATACTCACTTCGCGTGGAAGAACATTTGAGTAGTTGGGAACTAATAGTACATCATCGTAAGTTAATCCTTCGCCGATAATCTTAGAATTGTGTGCGATCATTGCAATTTGTAGTTGTAGTTAAATTGCGTGCAAATATACACAATCTTAAGCAAAAAACCACTACCTATTATAATAAATGATAAAATTGCAATAGGAAGCATCTAAATTAGATACTTTTTCCCACTTGTTTATTAGCTATAAATTTGATTTATTCTTTTTCCCTGACGGAAAATAAACAACAATTAAAAGTTTTTTACTACGGTTTTTTTCCTGCTTGCGCCTTTTTTTAGTTCGAAATGGTTTCTGGTTTCAAATAGACTGGAGTATTTTAGTGGGATTTGCTTCGGTGCTTGCACAGCAATTTACAAATAGTTCAAAAGAAAAAATCATACCTAAAACTACGTCAACACAAAAGACAATATGATATTAATCTATTTTTCTTCTTTAAAAAATCCTTCATGATCCTTAAAAATAACATTAAGTCCAAATTGAAAAGAAAGACTATTGGCTTTTGACAGGTCATTATATTCTAAAAGATTATCAGCCAGAACATATAAATTGAGTTTTCCAAGTTGTGCTGATAATCCCAAACCTATATTCTTATAAGAATAAGAATCTAAGGTATAGGTAGCTTTCATTTGTAAATTATGGAGAATATTTCTTCTGTAATAGGTCGTAAAAGCCATAAAAGGCGTTCGTGGAGTTGACATAACAAATAATTGAGCTCCCACAGCATTTCGATATTCGGAATCAGTGCCGCTACAATTACAGTCTTCACTTCTTGAATCGTCAAATGAATATTGAATAGACGAATTAAACTTCGCGGGACGCCAAGTAGTATATTTAGTGTATAATGTATCTAATGGAATAGCTTCTTTAAATTCCTGATATACATTCCCTGCAGAACCTCCATTTGTAAATTTTGGAGTTATTCCATCGTATTTGTAATATCCTTTAAGTGTAAAACTCTCTACATCCTTAGTATGTTTTATAAATCCAACGTCAACAATACTTGCGGTAAACTGAATATTTTTTTTGGGATAATACGTAAGTCCAGCGTCAAAACCAAGTCCTAAATCACCTCCAAATAACGCTTTTTTAGAAATATCTTTTACCACATCTCCGGAATAATTCTCATCGATATATTTTGAAATCCCAGCAGTATTGAGTTGTAAATCAGAAGAAATAACTTGCTCGTAAATCCCTTCATTAGAAGGAATCGTATAAATATATCCCGCGTTTTTAGTCGAAGTGGCATTAAAAGCACTGGAATAAATTTTTCCTCGAACCCCAACAATTAATTTCTCATTTATATTTTTATGATATCCAATATGAAGAACCGAAACCATTTCAGCCTTTACATTCAAATCTCCCAAATCAAACACTTTTCCTAAATAATCACTATTTCCGTCCAAGGCAAGTATAGCTAAATCTTTAGGCATATAGCTCAGAAAATCAAATTCGTGATACATCCCAAAAGAAACATAGGCTTTGTTTTGCCAATCCCCTATTTGAAAACCGCCATTAAATAATTCTATCTGTTCGTTTATTGCAGCTTTATCCCTTCTGGTAGTTGAGAATACGATATTCCGCAATTTTACGTTAAAATTAACCCCGTCATTTGCAAATAAATCATAGGCAGAGAATCCGCTGGAGCCAATATTTGCAGAAACACCTGACAATAACGGAATTCCAAAATACCATTTATACTTCACATCAGAACCAGGATTAGTCATCAAAGACTGAGGAACCGAAGTGAAATTATATAAAATTTGTTTGTTTTGAGAAATGCATTCAACCGATACAAATAGAACAAAAAGCAATATTATTTTTTTCATTCTACAACTAAATAAGCGGTTACACTTGAACGCAATTTTAAACTTCCGGTACTACTCTCACTTAATATTGGACCAGGCAGCATTCTAAGAATAAAAGCAATTTTAGTGGTTCTTTTCAACAAATCAAGTTTCGCATTTGCAAACACATCAGTTTTAGTGACCAAATTTTCAACGCCAGCATAAGCAGGTATAGCAAAATTAGTAAAATAAAGAGCCTGATTATTTTTGTCCAGATAGACTAAATCTATAGTATAGGCTCTCTTTATCGTATTATTGATTTCAAAAAAGAATTCAGCTTTTGCTAAATTATCTTTAAAAAAAGTATCATTAAAAATATCAATAGTTGGTGTGTCAGCACTTATAGGTTGCTCGACACCATTAGTCACAAATTGATTTGCGGGAATATCAAAATAAGCCAGATTTGAAATAAAAATAGGTTCTAATTTGAAATCATTGACCTGATTAAAATCAAGATCACTTGTACATGAAGCGGAAAATAGGACTAGAACTACTATTCCAAAAATCCTATTAAAAACCAGTGGTTTCATATTATTATTCATTAAAATCAATCTAATTATTATAAACTCCGAACGCATCAAAGTTCTTATTATTATTATTATTTACAGATATGATAAAATTTAAAATCCTTCTTTTTTCTAATGAAATTCTCCAAATAATTTAGAAGCCTCATTATAAGCACTTTCAAAACTCATCGGACTACTATTTGTATTTTCTTTTTGTGAAGTAAAGTAAGACAATAATTTTTCTGTAGGCATATTTCCTGTTAAATCATCCGTGGCCATAGGGCATCCGCCAAAACCTTGGATTGCTCCATCAAAACGTCGACAGCCCGATTTATAAGCAGCATCAATTTTTTCAAACCATTTATCAGGCGTGGTATGAAGATGTGCACCAAACTCTATTTTGGGATATTTTGGAATTAAATTTGAAAATAAATAGGAAATTGTATTTGGTGTAGAACTCCCCACCGTATCCGAAAGCGAAAGAATTTTCACCCCCATATCAGATAATTTTTCGGTCCACTCCCCTACAATATCTGTGCTCCAAGGATCACCATAGGGATTACCAAAACCCATAGAAAGATACGCTACCACTTCTTTACTACTATTATCAGCAATTTCTAGAATTTCTTGTAACGTGATTAAAGATTCTGCTATTGTTTTGTGTGTATTTCGCATTTGAAAATTCTCAGAAATTGAAAACGGAAAACCTAAATAGTGTATTTCAGGGTGAACAGAAGCTAAAGATGCACCTTGCGTATTGGCAATAATCGCAAGAAGTTTACTTCTGGTTTGAGACAAATCAAGTTGTTCCAAAACTGCTGCGGTGTCCTGCATTTGTGGAATCGCTTTTGGCGAGACAAAACTCCCAAAATCTATGGTGTCAAATCCTACGCGCAATAAAGACTGTAGGTAAGACACCTTTCGATCTGTAGGAATAAATTGTTTAATGCCTTGCATGGCATCGCGTGGACATTCTATAATTTTTATTGGCTCCATAGAAATCCAAAGATAGAAAAACAATTATGAATTTTAAATTATGAATTTTAAATTTCGCTAAATTGACATTATTACACATATAGGTAATAATTAAAAATATTACATCATTTGGTAATTTAAAACCTATAATCTTTCTAAAATTTTCTTGTTTATTGCTTTTACTAAAGTTGGCCCTTCATAAATAAAACCGGTATACAACTGTACTAAACACGCTCCTGCTTCCAGTTTTTCTATAGCATCGTCAGCAGAATGGATTCCTCCAACTCCAATAATAGGGAAGGCTTTATTGCTTTTTTCTGATAAAAATCGGATGACCTCGGTGGAACGTTTTGTCAATGGTTTTCCTGACAATCCACCCATTTCTGTTTTGTTTACGGATTGCAATCCTTCTCTTGAAATAGTAGTATTAGTAGCAATAACTCCAGCGATTTTGGTTTCTTTGATAATATCAATAATGTCCAGTAATTGTTCATCCGTTAAATCAGGAGCTATTTTTAGGAGAATTGGCTTTTGTTTTGGCTTAGCCAAATTCTTATTTTGCAAGGTTTGCAATAATTGTGTCAACGGTTCCTTGTCTTGTAAAGCGCGAAGATTTGGCGTATTTGGCGAACTCACATTCACCACAAAATAGTCCACATAATCATACAACGCATCAAAACAAATTTCGTAATCTGAAGTTGCTTCTTCGTTTGGTGTTAGTTTGTTTTTCCCAATATTCCCACCGATTAAAATATCTTTATTGCTTTTTAATCGTTCTACAGCTTCCTGAACACCACCATTATTAAAACCCATTCTGTTTATAATTGCGTTATCTTCTTTTAGACGGAACAACCGCTTTTTAGGATTTCCTTCTTGTCCTTTTGGGGTAAGAGTACCAATTTCGATAAAACCAAAACCAAAGTTAGACAATTCTTTATACAACTTGGCATCTTTATCAAAACCAGCAGCTAAACCTACGGGGTTTTTAAATTTTAATCCAAAAACTTCTGTTTCTAATCTTGGGTCATTTACCTCATAAAGCGATTTAAAAATAAATGAAAATCCTGGAATCTTAGACAAAAAACGAATCAATGAAAAAGTAAAATAATGAACCTTTTCTGGATCAAAACAAAAAAGTATCGGGCGAATAAGTAATTTATACATGGTTGTTATTTTGGTGGTGCAAAAATAGAATTATCTATTCGATAATTAAATATTTGGAAAATAATTTTATAAATCATTTTTCATTTACTGAAAAAATGATTAATTGCACAAACACCACTTAACATTTTATCCAATTAACTATTATTAGTGTTTTTTATTAAACTAAAAAAACTGATGCCTTATAAGATTTTTTGCATTCGTTAAATTACATATATTTACTCGAAATACATTTCGAGTAAATATTTTGTACTTTAGATAAACATAGGTTTTACATCTATAGAAAACAATTAGCTAAATTTAATTTTAAATTATAATTACGAATACTTTTTTATATTAAACTAAATTCAATCCAATATGATTAATCACAAAAAAAACTGGCACGAAAAACACGTTGAAACATTAAACATTGGCAGTCGTTTAGCAGATTCGGTCGCAAAAGGAATGGGTTCTTGGAGATTCATTATTGTTCAAACAATTTTAGTAGTCGTTTGGATGGCATTGAATTTGGTTGGGTTTATGTATCACTGGGATGTGTATCCCTTTATTTTACTAAACCTGCTTTTTTCAACTCAGGCAGCTTATGCGGCACCTATTATTATGATGTCCCAAAACAGACAAAATGATAGAGACAGAGTTCAAGCGCAAGCGGATTACCAAACTAATATAGAAGCAAAACTGGAAATAGAAGCTTTGACAATAAAATTAAATAAACTAGAGGTAGAGAAATTAGATGTAATTATTACCATGTTGCAAGAAATGAAAAAAAATACTGCAAAATAAAAATCTATTAAAACGGTTTAGATCCAATTATAGCTTTTATAATCATTAAAAAAGCATGTAATATCTTCATTTATTATGCTAAGTATTTAATTAAACCTTCGTTTTTTTTAACGCATTCGTTTCAGTTTGTTTTATTAGAAATAAAGAAAAGACAAACTATTCTCAATAAAATGATTCTCTAAATAAACTGTATATTTGTATCTCATTAAAATATACTTTATGCAACATATTATTGACCGTTTCATTGGTTATGTAACTATAGATACCGAATCTGATTCCAACTCAGAAACTACGCCAAGCACAGAGAAACAATGGAATTTAGCCAATAAACTAGTGCAGGAATTGGAAGCTATTGGAATGCAAGAAGTAACAATAGATGACAAAGCCTATATCATGGCTACCTTGCCAAGTAATGTAGACCATGAAGTGCCTGTGATTGGATTTATTTCTCACTTTGACACTTCTCCAGATTTTAGTGGTGCAAATGTGAAACCCCAAATTGTTCCTAATTATGATGGCAAAGACATCGTGTTAAATGCCGATAAAAACATTGTATTATCACCTAGTTATTTTAAAGATTTGTTGCTTTATAAAGGACAAACGCTGATTACTACTGACGGAACAACCCTATTGGGAGCTGATGATAAAGCCGGAATTACCGAAATTGTCACCGCAATGGAATTCCTTATCCAAAATCCAACTATCAAACACGGAAAAATCAGAGTTGGCTTTACACCAGATGAAGAAATTGGTCGCGGGGCCCACCATTTTGATGTGGCTAAATTTGGAGCGGAATGGGCATACACTATGGATGGTAGCCAAGTAGGCGAATTGGAATATGAAAATTTTAATGCGGCTGGTGCCAAAATTATTTTCAAAGGAAAAAGCGTTCATCCCGGTTACGCCAAAGGTAAAATGATTAACTCCATGTTGATCGCCAATAATTTTATAAATGAATTACCAAAAGATGAAACACCCCAAGAAACTAGGGGTTACGAAGGCTTTTTTCATGTGCATCACTTAACAGGAAGTATAGAAGAAACAGTTTTGGAACTTATCATTCGGGATCATAACAAGAAAAAATTTGAGAAACGCAAAGAATTGATTGAGAAAATCACTCGGAAAATCAATAAGAAATTTGCAAAACAATTTGGCGAAGACATCGTTATTACTGAGATAAAAGACCAATATTACAATATGAAAGAAAAGGTTTTACCTGTAAAACATATTGTGGATATCGCAGAAAAAGCAATGAGAGAATTGGATATAAAACCGCTTATAAAAGCGATTCGTGGTGGAACCGATGGTTCTCAATTATCCTATAAAGGGTTGCCTTGCCCTAATATCTTTGCCGGTGGCCATAATTTTCACGGAAAATACGAATATGTCCCTGTAGAAAGTATGCAAAAAGCAGTTAACGTAATTGTAAAAATTGCCGAATTGACTGCTGCTGGTGATTTCACTAAAACGGAAGAAATAGCTAAAAATAAAAAATAATTGGAACCTCTAAAAACCAATACACACATTTGGGATAAAAACAATAGTTGGTCAGAAGAATTAGAATTTCTGAAATCAATTATTGCTAAAACCGAACTCATCGCAACCACAAAATGGGGCGGTTGTGTTTATGTGCTGAATGGTAAGAATGTGCTTGGAATTGGGGGATTTAAAAAATATTTCACGATTTGGTTTTTTAATGGTGTTTTCCTGAAAGATGAAAAACAAGTTTTGGTTTATGCGCAAGAAGGTGTTACCAAATCTTTGCGACAATGGCGTTTTTCATCCAAAGATGAAGTCGATGAAGTAGCCGTTTTAAATTATATTCATGAAGCCATAGAAAATAACAATCAAGGAAAAAATCTTAAACCTGAAAAAGGAAAAAGTATCGTTTCTCAACTTTTACAAAAGGAATTAGAAGCTGATGTGAATTTAGCGGAAGCTTTTCTAAAATTCTCCCCTTACAAACAATATGAATTTTTAGAATATATTGAAACCGCGAAACGAGAAGAAACCAAACGTTCTAGAATCAATAAAATAAAACCACTGATATTAGCCAACATTGGTTTAAACGACAAATACAGATAAAATCTAATCCCAATTCTGAAGTTTCAGGTTGGGATTTTTTTATTCAACCTCATCACAATCACTGCACAATAGCTCTCTATACGAGATTCATTTTAACAACAGCTCCTGAAGCTTTTGAAAAGAAACCTTGCTAATTTAAACGCTCTTCGTTACTTAGTATTTATGGCAATCAGAATAAATTATGCGAACCATTCTGAAAAACTTAACATTAGCAAGTGTAATAAATCACTATATTTACTTACAATCGCTTAATAATTTATTAACACCAAGAACAACTATAGGTTTAATTGTATCAAATAATACTAAAACTACAAATTTATGATTCAAAAGAAAGAAGCGGAAACTGTTCCAGTAACTCCCGAAAAACCTGAAATTGATAAGCCCGTTAGCGCTAAAAAAACTAAAGTGACCAAACCCTCGGAAGAACCAGTTGAAATTATAGAACCGGTAATTGAAGAAATCATAACGGAAACTATAGAAATTTATGCCATCAATCCCGAGGATGACAGTGAAGTTTCTACTAAGAAAAAAAATAAAAACGAGACTAAAAAGAAAGTTAAAATGAAAGACAAAGACAAGAAAAAGGCTAAAAAAGCCGACGCTAAAGAAAAAGCAAAACAAAAAGCGAAAGCAAAAGCCAAGAAAGCAAAAAAAGCCAAAAAAGATAAAGCTAAAAAAGCGAAAGTCAAAGCAAAGCTAAAAGCTAAAAAAGCCAAAGCAAAATCTAAAAAAGCAAAGAAAGCAAAGAAGAATAAAAAATAATTTTGTTATTTTTTATTTAAAAAAAAGTCCCAATCCGAATAATAATCGGTTGGGACTTTTTTAATTCATTAAAGTGAAAATTACTTTTTATTTAGAGTAGCACTCATTTCCATAGAAATTGCGGAACGCTCCATTTTCAATTTTCCTGACATCGTTTCAACAACAACAGTTGTATCAGCTAACTCAGAAACTTTTCCGTGAAGACCACTTTTAGTAATGATTTTGTCTCCTACTTTCAAAGTGCTTTCAAATTCTTTTTCGCTTTTAGCCTTTTTTTGTTGTGGTCTGATCATAAAGAAATAGATTACCACAAACATTAATAGAAACGGCGCAAATTGAGTTAATTGTCCCATAATTTTAATTCTCTTTTTTTATTTATAAATATTACATTAAACCACGACCGGCTTTAATAATTTTTTTACTTGCCTCCAGTTCTTTTACTAAATTATCTAAAATTCCGTTGATAAAAATACTACTTTTTGGTGTAGAATATTCCTTGGCAACTTCTAAATATTCATTTAAGGTAACTTTTACAGGAATAGATGGGAATTTCAAAAATTCACAAATTGCCATTTTAAGAATAATGGTGTCAATTTCGGCAATTCTATCACTGTCCCAGTTTGGAGTTTTATCAACATATTCTTTGGCTAATTCCTTTTCGTTTAAGACTGTTTTTCTAAACAAATCTTTAACAAAGTCTTTATCCTCATTATCTTTGTATAATTTTGGAACTCTGAAATTATCATCCTCGCCAGATTTAATGACTTTCAATTGCTTGATGATGTGTGTATTCACTAAAGGAATATCATCAACCCAAGTCAATTTATCATCTTCTAAATATTCGTACAATTTTTCATTAGGTACAATTACTTCCATGAACAAATCAACGATAAACTGCCTGTCTTCTTCAAATGTATTGATAGAATTACTCATGTAATTTTCATACAATTTACTAGCCTTTATATCATTAAGAAGCAATAAAATATAATCGTCATTTAAAGTCCAATTATTAATTTTACGGTTTTCCAGCGCAATACTTAGTGAATTGTTTTCGGAAAGAATTTGAAAAATTTGATTTTTGATGAATTTTTCGTTGGGTTTGCGCTCCTCAGGAGTTGCTAGATGTTTAAGACTTGATTTATGTAAAAAGACAGTTTCTGTTTTACAAATTTCTATCAGGGAAGAAAGCATTATAAGGTATAAATCTTGAATATTGTCGATACTGTAAAAAAGGAATTTTTCTTCTTTTTCCAGATTATCTGAACCGCTTTGATGCATCGCATAAATGGATTGCATAACTTTAACGCGTATGTGTCTTCTATTTACCACCTTGTAAGAACTTTTATTAATTAGTCTGCAAAAATAAGAATTTCATTTTTTAAAATAAAATTAAAACGCTAAAAAAAGCTTTTGGTTCTAATTTAGATTATCCTATAAGAAAACAGTCGCAGAATTCAGTTATAATTTCCGGTTATACCCGAAAACTGTTACTGTAAACTGCGACTGTATACTAAAAATTAAAACTACTTCTTACTATTCTCTATCTTTCTTTGATCTATTCTATTTTGGGCAATCGTCAAAGCTGCATGGTGCGTGGTCATCTTATTTGCAATAGCAAAATCAATGATTTCTAACGTAGTGTTATAAATATTCTCTGTTTTACGCATGATTTCGGCTTTATCATAGTGAGCCAATTCCGCATAAACATTGATAATTCCACCGGCATTAATCAAGAAATCTGGGGCATACAGAATTCCTCGTTCCTGTAAAATTGCTCCGTGAATATTCTCATTTGCTAGTTGGTTGTTAGCCGCACCAGCAATTACTTTCGCTTTAATTTTATGTACTGTTGCATCATTTATAGTTGCTCCCATGGCACAAGGCGCATAAATATCAACATCGGCACTATATAAATCATCGCCTGTAAATATTTTTGCGTTGTACTTCGCTCCTACTTCATACAATCTTTCTTCATTAATATCAGTTATTGTTACCAGCGCTCCATCTTTTGTCAAATAATCAACCAAAGTTTCTCCAACATGACCAACTCCTTGCACCAAAACTTTTTTACCATCCAAAACATCCGAACCAAATTGATGTTTTGCAGCTGCTTTCATCCCCAAGTATACGCCATAAGCAGTCACAGGAGATGGATTTCCAGACCCGCCTCTTTCTTCAGAAATTCCAGTAACATAAGGCGTAACATCTCTTACGATATCCATATCCCTAGTTTCCATACCTACATCTTCGGCAGTAATATACCTTCCGCTGAGAGAATGAACGAATTCCCCAAACTTACGCATCAACTCAGGAGTCTTTTGGGTTTTGGCATCACCAATAATAACAGCTTTACCTCCACCAATATTCAATCCAGTTATAGCCGCTTTATAAGTCATACCACGAGAAAGTCGCAATACATCGTTTAATGCTTCCCATTCATTGGCATAATTATACATGCGTGTACCACCCAAAGCAGGGCCCATAACCGAATTATGAATACCAATAATTGCTTTTAAACCTGTATCTTTGTCATTGCAAAATACAATTTGTTCGTGATCGTCAAATGAAAGTTGACCAAAAACGGGATCCATTTTTTGAAGTTCCTTTCCAGTTGTGAAAGCTGCATTCATAAGTATTGATTTTCATAGTGATAAATTACGGATTCGTCAAAAAGACAAATCAAATTTACATAAAAAATAAACATATCCTAATATATATGCATTAAATTATCAATATCACAATAAAATAAAACAGCTAATTAATTTTAAGCAATATCAAAAATTGAATATTAATCAAAAAATAAAACTTTTTCAACACAGAATATCTTAAAAAAAATGAAAGAATTACGTTATTTAAATAAATATTTCATCAAATATAAATACAGCTTTTCCCTTGGTATTTTATTTACAATTATTGCACAAATATTTTCTTTGTTTACACCAAAATTGATTAGTAAATCATTTAAAGCAATTGAAGCATTTTCAAAGGACAAATCCGTTACTGTGGATGTCATCCAACAGGAATTAGTTTCAAATATTTTATTGATTATTGCCACCACCATTATTGCTGGCTTTCTTACTTTTTTAATGAGACAAACTCTTATTGTGATGTCACGCCATATCGAGTTTGATTTAAAAAATGAAGTTTTTAGACAATATGAAAACTTGTCTCAAAATTTCTACAAACAAAACCGCACCGGTGATTTGATGAACCGCATCAGCGAGGATGTTTCCAAAGTAAGAATGTATGTGGGACCCGCTGTTATGTATACAATTAATACGGTTATCCGTTTTGCAATTGTAATTGGTTATATGTATAATGTATCGCCGCGATTGACATTATACACGATTCTCCCTTTGCCGGTTTTATCGTATTGCATCTTTAAATTAAGCTCGGAAATCAATAAAAGAAGTACTATTTTCCAGCAATACCTGTCGAAAGTTTCCAGTTTTTCACAAGAAATATTTTCTGGAATCCGGGTAATTAAAGCGTATTCCTTAGAAGACCAACATCAGAACAATATGGTCGATTTGGCAAATGAAAGCAAAAGCAAGAGTTTGGATTTGGCAAAAGTGCAATCTTTATTTGGTCCTTTAATGTTGGCTCTAATAGGAATAAGCAACTTAGTTGTAATCTATTTTGGTGGTTTAATGTATATAAACGGGACAATAAAAAGCATTGGAACTATAGCCGAATTCATTTTGTATGTCAACATGCTAACGTGGCCTGTTGCTTCATTAGGATGGGTTTCGTCAATGGTTCAAGAGGCCGAAGCTTCCCAAAAGCGTCTTAATGAATTCCTAAAAATCGAACCGGAAATAAAAAACAAAAACCCAAATAAGTCTATTATTGAAGGTACTATTTCATTCGAAAATGTGAGCTACACCTATGAAGACACTAATATAGAAGCATTAAAAAACATTTCCTTTAAAGTAAAAAAAGGAGAAACGCTGGCAATTCTTGGTAAAACAGGATCTGGAAAATCGACTATTTCCTCTTTAATCTCTCGCATGTATGAAGTTACTGATGGAAGAATATCAGTTGATGGAAATGAAATAAGCACTTTGAACCTTTATGATTTAAGAAACAGCATCGGGATTGTTCCGCAAGATGCCTTTTTGTTTTCGGATAGTATTAAGAACAACATCAAATTTGGGAAAGAAAATGCAACTGATAAGGAAGTAGAAACTGCTGCAAAAAATGCGGTCGTACACGACAATATCATTGGTTTCAATAAACAGTATGACACTATTCTTGGCGAACGCGGAATCACACTTTCAGGCGGACAAAAACAACGCGTTTCAATAGCGCGAGCCATTATTAAAAACCCGGCTATTTTACTTTTTGATGACTGTTTATCGGCTGTAGATACGGAAACCGAAGAAGCTATTTTGAACAACTTATATGAAATTTGCAAGGACAAAACCACGATTATTGTCAGTCATAGGGTTTCATCTGCTAAAAATGCTGATAACATTATCATTCTTGAAGACGGGAAAATTATTCAACAAGGTTCTCATAATCAATTGATAAATCAAGAAGGGTATTATGCATCCCTTTATTTAAAACAACTTTCAGAAAAAGAATTACTATAATTGTTGTATAATAAATAAATTTTTATGATTTTTGATTGCTATTAAATAAAAAAATTGACAGAAAGGATTATGAGAGAAAATGACATGTTAGAAAAAGAAGAGATATTTTCTAAAGTTTTACGTGCTGGAAGAAGAACCTATTTCTTTGATGTAAGAGCTACAAAAGCTGATGATTATTACATAACGATTACCGAAAGTAAAAAATTCACCGAAGAAGACGGATCGTTTCATTTTAAGAAACACAAGATTTATTTATACAAAGAAGACTTTGCTGCTTTTGCAGAAATTCTTGGCGAAATGACTTCCTACGTTTTGAACCACAAGGGCGAAGAAGTAATCTCTGAAAGACACCAAAAAGATTTCAAAAAAGAATACGCATCTGACAAAACAGATAATGATGAAATCCTACCACAAACATCAATTTTTACGGATATAGAATTTGATGATATTTAATTATTAATTGCCTACTTACAAAACGAAAAAGTCCAAAATCTTAATGATTTTTGGACTTTTTTTATATTTACCTATACTATAACTATTAGAAATAATCGTTGTCTTTTTTATTTCGATTTAAATTATATATTTTTATTCCAAAATAATTCTTCTAAACACTTTTTATATTTGTAGACGAATTTATACTAGTTAAATATTTTAGAATGGAAATAAAATTATTAATTATCCCAGGACTGGGTGATTCCAGAGAAGACCATTGGCAAAGCTATTGGCTCAAAAAATATAAAAATGCCACTAAGGTAGTTCAGGACAATTGGGATGAACCTATTCGAGAAGAATGGCTTGAAAGACTCAATGAAGCAATACTGAAATTAGATTCTCCAACAATTTTGGTTGCACACAGTCTTGCGGTTTCTTTAGTGATGCATTGGACTTCTGCCAATAGCAATCCTAACATAATAGGCGCTTTACTGGTTGCACCCGCAGATGTAGATTCTCCCGAACATACACCAGAAAAAATTTGGAACTTTTCACCTATACCCTTGTCAAAACTACCCTTTCCTTCGATAGTAGTTACAACTGAAAATGACCCCTATATTTCGTCACAAAGAGCAGAATATTTTGCTGAAATGTGGGGAAGTGATTTTATAAATATTGGTCAAAAAGGACATGTGAATTCGGAATCAAATCTCGAATTTTGGGAAGAAGGACAAATGCTATTGCAACAATTGATTGATAAAATTAACAATTAATTTTTTACCCAATTTGTAATCCATTTTCAATTTTAAAATCAGGAGCCAATAAAACAACATCTCCCTCACCTCCTACTGCACCTAGAACGAGACATTCACTCATGAATTTTCCAATTTGTTTCTTAGGAAAATTGACCACAGCAACAATTTGTCGGTTGAGCAAATCATCTTTTTGATAGCGTTGGGTGATTTGCGCGGAAGTTTTCCTGATTCCGATTTCTGGACCAAAATCTATTGTTAACTGATAGGCGGGTTTTCTAGCTTCGGGAAAGTCATTTACTTCTAAGATAGTTCCCACGCGCATTTCTACTCTTTCAAATTCGGACCAAGTTAGCATCATTTTTATTTAAGCTTAAAGTTATTAACAAACTATTTTATAATCTAAAATAGCATATTAAATTTAAAACACAATCCTTTTTTCTTAACTTTAAACCTTAAATTCTAAACGAGAAAAACTTCAATGTCAAAAACTGCTTCAAAAATGGTATCACTTGGAACTGTTGCTCCAGAATTTTATTTGAAAGACACCAATTCAAACGAATGGTTTTCCTTTTCAGATTTAAAAGGCGAAAAAGGAACTTTGGTACTATTCATCTGTAATCACTGCCCGTTTGTGCGCCATGTAATTGAAGAAATTGTTATGATTGCTAATGATTATCGCGTTCAGGGAATAGGAGTTATTGCCATTTCCAGCAATGATATCTCAAAACATCCAGAAGATGCCCCGGAATTGATGACAGAATTCGCTTTCGAAAACAAAATGGAATTTCCGTATCTATATGACAAAACACAAGAAGTTGCTAAAGCATACGACGCAGCTTGCACACCTGATTTTTTCCTGTTTGATGACCAAAATAAATTAGTCTATCGCGGTCAGTTAGACGACAGCCGGCCGGGAAATGGAATTCCGCTTAGTGGAAACGATTTGCGTGGTGCGATTGACGGCGTGGTTTATAATCGGATAATTAATCCCAATCAAAAACCAAGTATAGGCTGTAATGTAAAATGGAAATAATTCCATTTTACACAAAACACACTGACTTACAATAGGATAATTTTTTTATTTGTTGCAAAAACAAAAAAGTTACAACTATTTATAGAAATTCTATAATACCATTTTTGTCAAATACATCTAATTTTACAAGACTAGTAATACTAAATTCATCTTGAAAAACAGTACATATTATGGAAACAAATCAAATTAACAGAAGCGAATCACTTAGTGAAGATAATTTTTCTGGATCGAAAATGTCCACGGATAAATACATTGTAACAGCACCAAATGTAAAACTATATGTAAAAGATTATGGTGAAGGAAAGCCAGTAATCCTTATTCATGGCTGGCCACTATCTAATGAAATGTGGGAATATCAAATTGATACTTTGGTTCAAAATAATTTTAGAGTTATTGCTTATGACCGTCGCGGTTTTGGAAAATCCTCACAACCATGGAATGGCTATGATTATGATACTTTGACAGATGATTTAAAAGCTATTATTGATCAATTAGATTTAAAGGAAGCTACGCTTGTTGGATTTTCTATGGGAGGCGGCGAAGTTGTACGTTATTTTAGTCGTCATGGTGGAAAAGGAGTTTCAAAAGCGGTATTAATATCTTCCGTAACTCCATTTCAATTGAAAACAGATTCTAATCCAGATGGTGTTCCACAAGAAAAATACGATGGTATGGCGGAACAAATTAAAGACGACCGAATTGGATTTCTGGATAGTTTTGGGAAAACATTTTTCGGAGTGAGTTTCATCAGCAAACCCATCAGCACTCCCTTATTAGATTATTATAGAATGCTGTGTTCTTTAGCGTCACCACGCGCGACTTTAGAGTGTGCCAAGTCATTTTCCACTACCGATTTTCGTAGAGAAATGGCTTCAGTAAATGTGCCCACATTAATTATTCATGGCGA
Source organism: Flavobacterium esculini (assembly GCF_048284325.1). Classification (NCBI taxonomy): domain Bacteria; kingdom Pseudomonadati; phylum Bacteroidota; class Flavobacteriia; order Flavobacteriales; family Flavobacteriaceae; genus Flavobacterium; species Flavobacterium esculini. Next base: position 27,701 of record NZ_JBLVPI010000021.1, read on the forward strand.
TGAGGATAAAACCGTCCCTATTGAAATCACTTCTGAAATAGCAACAAAACTAATCCCCGATAATAAATTTATTGTTTATGAAGGAGCGCCACATGGTTTATTTTATATTGAAAAAGACAAATTAAACAAGGATTTGCTTGAATTTTTAAATTCAGAAAACTAAATAAGGAATTCCTTAAAATATTTGCACAAAAAAACCCAAAACTATTCGTTTTGGGTTTTTTAATTTTATCTGACAACTGAAACCAGTGATCTGAATTAGATTATTTTACGTCCATTAATTCTACGTCAAAAATCAATGTAGCATTTGGTGGAATTGCTCCTCCAGCACCACGAGATCCGTAACCTAAATGAGCTGGAATCACGAAACGTGCTTTGTCACCTACGCGCAACAACGCAATTCCTTCATCCCAACCTTCAATAACGTTTCCTTTTCCTAATGGAAATTCGATTGGTTTTTTACGAGGATATGAACTGTCAAAAACTTTACCATCTGGAAGTTGTCCTGTGTAATGTACCGAAACAGTTTTCCCGTTTTCTGCTTTTTTACCTTCCCCTCTTTGGATGAATTGGTAACGCAAACCACTTTCTGTTTTTTCGAAACCTGCAGCCAGTTTTTCCATAGCTGCTTCAGCATCTGCTTTTAAAGCGGCATCACGTTTATTACGTGACCCTTTGAAAGTGATAAAAGCTTCAATTGCATTCCAATTTTTAGCTTCTTCTCCTTCTCTGATAATTTCTAAAGATTCCAAAACATCCCCTTGCTGTACCGCATCGACAACATCCTGACCTTCTACTACATGTCCAAAAACAGTATGTTTGTTGTCCAACCATTCTGTTGGAATGTGTGTAATGTAAAATTGAGAACCATTAGTTCCAGGTCCTGAATTAGCCATAGCCAAAATTCCCGGACGGTTGTGTTTCAAACTTGGATGAAATTCATCATCAAATTTATACCCTGGGTCTCCAGTACCTGTTCCTTGTGGGCAACCACCTTGAATCATGAAATCAGGAATTACTCTGTGGAATTTTAATCCGTCATAAAACTTAACCCCTTGTGGTTTTACTTTATTTTCTATGTTTCCTTCTGCCAATCCTACGAAGTTCCCAACTGTCCCCGGTGTTAATTCGTGCTCTAGTTTTACTAAAATAGCACCTCTTGTGGTGTTGAATTTAGCATATATTCCGTTTTCCATTTTTGTATAATTTTTATTGAAGGGCAAATTTACGAAATTAATTTTAAAAAGGGAATTTGCGGATTTGGTTATTTGAAAGTTTTGGGGTTTAAACAGGAATGTAATTTAGAACGTATTTTAAATTAAAACCTCCTAATTCCACAAAATCCTAGCCCAGATTGAAACGGCATCCTTTCCTTGCTTTCTTTAAGCAAGGAAAGATAGAGTGAAAAGCTGGAAATAGCTCCTGATGAAAAGTTTAATCGCTTATTTGGTTATTCGCTTATTTGGAAATTTTGAGTCTCAAAAACTTTGTACCTTTGCACCTTTCCAACTAAGATTTAAAATTATGCGCATTGATATTGTTACCGTTCTGCCAGAATTATTACGAAGTCCGTTTGAGGCTTCGATCATGAAACGTGCCATCGACAAAGGATTGGTGGAAGTCCATTTTCATAATTTACGGGATTATACCACAAACAGACAGAAAAGTGTGGACGATTATCCGTATGGCGGCGGTGCCGGAATGGTGATGACAGTGCAGCCCATTGATGCTTGCATTACGCATTTGAAAAGCGAAAGAACGTATGACGAAATCATTTATATGTCGCCAGACGGGGAAACCCTGAATCAGAAAATGGCGAACACGATGTCGATGTATGAAAATATTATTATCCTTTGCGGACATTATAAAGGTGTAGATCAACGGGTGCGCGACCATTTTATTACCAAGGAAATTTCGATTGGTGATTATGTATTGTCTGGTGGAGAACTGGGTGCTTTGGTATTATCGGATGCTTTAATCCGCTTGATTCCGGGTGTTTTAAGTGATGAAACCTCAGCGTTGACGGATAGTTTCCAGGATGGATTATTATCCGGACCTATTTACACACGCCCAGCAGATTATAACGGATGGAAAGTTCCTGATGTTTTGACTAGCGGAAATTTTGCCAAAATAGATAAATGGCGGGAAGATATGGCGTATGAACATACTAAGACCAGAAGACCGGATTTGCTGGAGGAGTAGTTTTCAGTTTTCAGTCGCAGTTTTCAGTTTTCAGTGTAGGAATGAATAAAAAAGTTTTCAGTCGCAGTTTTTAGTTTTCAGCGTAGGAATGAATAAAAAAGTTTTCAGTCGCAGTCGCAGTTTTCAGTGGAGGAATGAATAAAAAAGTTTTCAGTCGCAGTTTTCAGTTTTCAGTGGAGGAATGAATAAAAAAGTTTTCAGTCACAGTCGCAGTTTTCAAAGCACAATTTGTAATCTCTGAAAACTGGGACTGGAAACTGGGACTAAAAACTTAAATACACAACATGGATTTTAAAGAATTATTAGCATTTCAAAAGTCGTTTCAGTTAGCAATGGACATTTTTATCTTATCGAAATCTTTTCCAAAAGAAGAAAAACATTCCCTCACAGATCAAATTCGACGTTCTTCGAGAAGTGTTTCCGCAAACATTGCTGAGGCATATAGAAAAAGACGTTATATTAATCATTTCATCAGCAAATTAACAGACAGTGATGCTGAAAATTCAGAAACAAATGTCTGGCTGGAATTTTCTTTAAAATGCGAATATATAAATATTGAAACCTATAATGATTTGAATAACAAAACTATTGAAATTGGAAGACTAATTAATTATATGATTAATAACCCTGACAAATTTGGATGTAAAATTTAGTCATTTCTTTTAGTCGAAATATACTGAGACTGAAACTGCGACTGAAAACTGACTAAAAAAACTTGTAGATTAAAACAAAAGTTGTACTTTTGCGCCCAGATTAGATTAACCTCTGGCGAGATCCGTGAATGTTGATTTAATAAAAACCATAATTAAAATTATCATGGCAGATTTAATGAAATTCGTTCAAGACGAATTAGTAGCTAGAAAAGATTTTCCTGTTTTTGGAGCTGGTGATACTATCACAGTTTACTACGAAATTAGAGAGGGTGAAAAAACTAGAACACAGTTTTTTAAAGGAGTTGTTATTCAAAGAAGAGGTTCTGGTAACACAGAAACTTTTACTATTCGTAAAATGTCAGGTGCTATTGGAGTAGAGCGTATCTTCCCAGTAAACTTACCTGCTTTACAAAAAGTTGAAATCAACAAAAAAGGTGCAGTTCGTAGAGCTAGAATTTTCTACTTCAGAGAACTTACTGGTAAAAAAGCTAAAATTAAAGACAAAAGAAGATAGTCAACTGTCTCTTTACTATAAAAAAGTCCCAACAATGTTGGGACTTTTTTTTGCTAATTTTTTCCCATATAAATTCATAATTTAGGATTTAAGGGTTTATAAAATTAACAAATTCAGAATAACTAGTTAGTAATCTAAAAATTCGTATTTTTCTATATAAAATGCGCCTTCTATTACATCTGATTTTCATATATTTGTCCGCCTTATTTCAAGTGAAACACCTTACTTAAGCTACATTTAACCGTGATTCGATTATAAAAATAAAAAAATGACACAGAAATCAAAAATTTTTTACACCCTTACTGATGAAGCGCCTTTATTGGCAACTTATTCATTTCTACCTATTGTACAAGCATTTACATCAACTTCTGATATTGAAATTGAAACTAGAGATATTTCTTTAGCTGCAAGAATTTTAGCAAACTTTCCAGAGTTTTTGACTGAAGATCAAAAAACAGGAGATGCTTTATTAGAACTTGGACAATTAGCAACAACTCCAGAAGCTAACATTATAAAATTACCAAATGTTTCGGCATCTGTTCCTCAATTAAAAGCGGCAATTGCTGAATTACAATCTCATGGTTATAATTTGCCGGACTTCCCTGAAGAACCGCAAAACGAAGCGGAGAAAACAATCAAAGCTAAATATTCAAAAATTTTAGGTTCTGCTGTAAATCCAGTTTTACGTGAAGGAAATTCGGATCGTAGAGCTCCTAAAGCGGTTAAAAATTACGCTAAAGCAAACCCACATTCAATGGGAGCTTGGTCATCTGACTCAAAAACACAAGTAGCTTCTATGGAAAGTGGTGATTTTTACGGAAGTGAAAAATCAATCACAGTTGCCGATGCTACTGATGTAAAAATAGAATTTGTTGGCAAAGATGGTTCAACTACTGTTTTGAAAGTAAGCACTCCATTAAAAGCAGGCGAAATAATCGATAGTTCTGTTATGAACTTGAATGCTTTGAAAAGTTTTGTTGCTAAAACAATCGCAGCAGCCAAAGAGCAAAACGTTTTACTTTCGGTTCACTTGAAAGCTACGATGATGAAAGTTTCTGATCCAATTATTTTTGGTGCCATCGTAGAAGTTTATTTCGCCGCTGTTTTCGAAAAATACGCCGCTTTATTTAATGAATTGAATATTGACACCCGAAATGGTTTAGGTGATGTATATGCAAAAATTGCAGGACATCCTATGCAAGCTGAAGTGGAAGCTGCAATAAACCAAGCAATAGAAAACGGACCTGCATTGGCCATGGTAAATTCTGAAAAAGGGATTACTAATCTTCACGTTCCTTCGGATGTGATTGTGGATGCATCTATGCCGGCAATGATTCGTACTTCGGGACAAATGTATAATAAGGACGGAAAACAACAAGATACTATAGCCATTATCCCAGACAGATGCTATTCTGGAATTTATACTGCTACTATTGATTTTTGTAAAAAACATGGTGCTTTTGACCCAACAACTATGGGAAGTGTTCCAAACGTAGGTTTGATGGCACAAAAAGCCGAAGAGTACGGTTCACATGACAAAACATTCCAGATGAGTGCAGACGGCGTTGTTCGTGTTGTAGATACTAATGGAAACGTTTTAATGGAACAAGCAGTTGAAGCAAAAGATATTTTCAGAATGTGTCAGGCAAAAGATGCTCCGATTCAAGACTGGGTTAAATTAGCTGTAAACAGAGCTCGTTTATCCAATACTCCAGCCGTTTTTTGGTTAGACGAAAACAGAGCGCATGATAGAGAGTTAATCGAAAAAGTAACAAAATATTTAAAAGATTACGATACAACAGCTTTAGACATTCGCATCCTTAATCCTATTGAAGCAACTGACTTCACATTAGAAAGAATCATTAAAGGACTTGATACTATTTCTGTAACAGGAAATGTATTGCGTGATTACTTAACTGACTTATTTCCTATTTTGGAAGTAGGAACATCAGCTAAAATGTTATCTATCGTTCCATTAATGAATGGTGGAGGTTTGTTTGAAACTGGTGCAGGCGGATCAGCTCCAAAACATGTCGAACAATTTACACAAGAAGGTTATTTACGTTGGGATTCTCTAGGTGAGTTCTTAGCTTTAGGTGCTTCATTAGAACATTTAGGCCAGACTTTGAATAATTCTAAAGCAATTATTTTAGCTGAAACTCTTGATGTAGCTACAGAGAAATTCTTGGCAAATGATAAATCCCCAGCTCGTAAACTTGGAGGAATTGACAACCGTGGTTCTCATTTTTACTTGGCAATGTACTGGGCAGAAGCATTAGCAGCGCAAGATAAAAATGCCGAATTGAAAGCTATCTTTACTCCTATTGCAGTGGAGTTCAAAGAAAACGAAGCCAAAATCAATGCAGAGTTAATTGGAGCACAAGGTAAACCTCAAGCTATTGGTGGTCATTACCAACCAAATCCTGAATTGACTGAAAAAGCAATGCGTCCAAGTGAAACATTTAATACTATTTTAAACAGAATCGCTATTCCTGCAAAAATCGCTTAATAAAGTAATTTCATATAGTAAAAAAGACGACTGGAAACGGTCGTCTTTTTTTTTTACCTTAGCAATACGTTAACATTTGTTATACACTAATTGACACTCTATTTTGTGTAATTTGTATTTCTTCATTTAGAAAAAAACAAAACAATGACCCCAAAAAAAATAAGTGCTTTTTTAATTCTATTATTAATCACTATTTCTTCCTTCGCTCAACAAAAATTCACACTCAGCGGAATTATTATTGATGCTAACAGCAACGAAACTTTGATTGGCGTAAACATCGTTATCCCAGAATTAAAAACTGGCGTGACCACCAATGAATATGGCTTTTACTCGATTACAGTACCAAAAGGAAATTACATTGTTCAAATCACCTATTTAGGATATCAAACTATTGAAGAATCCATAAATCTAGACCAAAACACAAAAAACAACTTTAAATTATTAAGCAATGAAACAGCTTTAAAAGAAGTAGTTATTACTGATACTAAAACGAAAACTGATATTCGGAAACCAGAAATGAGTGTTAACAAACTCTCTATTTTTGCTATTAAAAAAATGCCGGCTGTACTTGGTGAAGTGGATGTTCTCAAATCTATTTTATTACTTCCCGGAGTTACTAATGCTGGCGAAGGCGCATCAGGTTTCAATGTACGTGGCGGTGGTGCAGACCAAAATTTAATTCTGTTGGACGAAGCAACTATTTATAACTCCTCCCATGTTTTTGGTTTTTTCTCCGTTTTCAATCCTGATGCGATAAAGGATTTAAAGTTATACAAAGGTGGAATTCCGGCTCGTTTTGGAGGAAGGGCTTCTTCAGTTTTGGACATTTATCAAAAAGATGGCAACAGTAAAGGATTTCACGTGAATGGAGGAATTGGATTAATCTCCAGTAGAATTTTGGCCGAAGGACCATTAGTGAAAGACAAAGGTTCTTTCCTTATTGGCGGTCGAAGTTCGTATGCTCATTTATTCTTGAAACTATCCAAAGATCAAAAGAACAACACCGCTTATTTTTATGATTTGAACACCAAGTTGAGCTATAAATTGAATCCAAATAACAATTTATATTTGTCAGGATATTTTGGAAGAGACGTTTTTAGCCTAAATAAAAGCTTTACTAATATTTATGGAAACTCCACTCTAAACTTACGCTGGAATCATTTATTTTCAGATAAATTATTTTCGAATTTATCGTTAATCTACAGTGACTATTATTACGGATTGGATTTGGATTTCGTAGGTTTCAAATGGGATTCTGGAATCAAGAATTACAATATTAAATACGATTTCAAGAATTATATTTCTGATACATTTAAATTAAATTATGGCGTAAGCGCTATTTACTACGATTTTAATCCAGGAACTATAAAACCATCTGATATGGAATCTGGAATTAATTTTGATCAATTGGATAAAAAATACGCATTCGAACCAGCCTTATATATGAATGCGGATCATAAACTATCAGATGAAATTGCTCTTTCTTATGGACTTCGTTACAGTATGTTTTACCGTTTAGGGCAATCTACTGTAAATATTTATGCTGATAATAATCCTGTAACCTTCAATCCTGATTTACAGATTTATGAAAAAGCGACGCCAATAAGCACCCAGTTTTATGAGAAAAATAAAGTCCTAAAAAGCTATAATTATTTGGAACCTCGTTTTTCATTGGCGTATCAAATCAACGATGAACAATCTGTAAAAGCCAGTTACAACAGAATGGTACAATATTTACAATTGATTTCCAATACCTCCTCTCCTACTCCCCTTGATGTCTGGACACCAAGTGATAATTTCATCAAACCTCAAATTGCGGATCAAGTGGCTTTGGGATATTTTAAAAATTTTAAAGAAGGAGTCTATTCTTTAGAAGTAGAAACGTATTATAAAAAAGTAAAAAACAGATTGGATTATATTGATGGCGCTGATTTAATTGCGAATAAAGCAATCGAGCAGATAATTTTAAACGGTCAATTAAGATCTTACGGTTTGGAAATCATGTTCCGTAAAAACGAAGGAAAATTGAGCGGTTGGATTTCCTATACTTTATCTAAATCCGAACAACAAACTCCGGGAAGAACGCCAATCGAAACAGGAATCAACAACGGAAATTGGTATAATTCTGTTTATGACAAGCTGCACAATATTGCTATTACCAGTTCTTATAATTTAAACGAAAAGTGGTCATTTGGAGCTAATTTCGCATTACAAACCGGACAACCCGTAACGTATCCAAATGGACAATACGAATACCTTGGGGTAACCGTTCCCAGTTATGGTTTAAGAAACGAAAACCGACTTCCGGCTTATCATCATCTCGACATTGCAGCAACATTGACCCCTCGCAAAAACAACGACAGAAACTGGAAGGGAGAATGGGTTTTCAGCATTTACAATTTGTATAACCGAAAAAATGCCGCTTCAATCAATTTCAGACAAAATATAGATACCGGTACTAATGAGGCTGTTAAAACTTCCATCTTTGGAGTGGTTCCTGCAGTTAGCTATAACTTCAAATTTTAATGATTATGAGAAAAATAATATATATTTTGGGGATTGCAGTCGCACTTTTTTTAAATAGTTGCCAAGATGTGGTTCCAATAGCTCTAAATACCGCACCGCCAAGACTAGTTATTGAGGCTTCCATAAATTGGAAAAAAGGAACAGATGGAAACCAACAAAAAATTAAACTAACCACAACCACCGATTATTTCGGCACCGAAATTCCAACAGTTTCCGGAGCCACTATTTTCATTAAAAATAGCACTAATACTACATTTCAATTTACCGAATCAGCTACCAAAGGAGAATACACCTGCAACAATTTCATCCCAGTCATCAATCAATCCTACACCTTAACCGTTATTAGTGAAGGCGTAACATACAAAGCCTCCGAAATATTAAAATCAGTGGCACAAATAACTGAAATTATTCAAAATAACGAAGGAGGCTTTACCGGGAAAAATAAAGAAATCAAATCGTATTACACGGATCCAGCCAACGAAGCTAATTATTATTTGTACAGATACATCTATTCTAATGAGGTTAAATCTAATTTTTACGTGGATCAAGATGAGTTCTTTGATGGAAATAAATTCTTTAGTATTTCCCAAAAGGATGATTTAAAATCAGATGATGTTATAGAAGTCAGTCATTATGGAATTTCAAAATCCTATTACAATTACATGATCGTTTTAGTAAGCATCGCAGGCAATAACGGCGGAGGTCCGTTTCAATCCCCTCCAGCAACGGTAAGAGGAAATATAATCAACACCACAAATTCAATAAATTATCCATTGGGTTATTTTTCACTTAGCGAAGTTGATATTAAAAATTATACAATTAAGTAATTAGGAGCCAATCCAGCTATCCATCACAAACGAAGTTCACTGAACTCCGATGAAAATAAAAGTATAGTAAAGTAATCCGGACTATGGATTTTAGATTTAGGAATTTTGAATTTAGATTTTAGATTTTTCATACATTTACAACAAATTTAGAATCTGAAATCTAAATTCAAAATTCCTAAATCAAAAAACTTCATGTCCTCACATCACATCGTTCGAGACGACCAAGAACCGGCTTTAATAATTGCCAATGGTGCATCCTGCAATCCAGAATTATTAGGACAATTATTAGAATGGTCCCCTCTGGTAATTGTATTAGATTCGGCCATGGAAAGAGTTATGCAATTAGACATAAAAGTGGATGTCCTTTTAGGGGATTTTGACAGAGGATTCGATCCGGAGCAATACCAAACTTCGCAGTATCCAATTGAGATTATCCATGCACCAGATCAAAATAAAACCGATTTAGAAAAAGCTTTTGATTATTTAATTCACCGAAAAATCCCAGCTGTAAATGTCGTTTGGGCAACAGGAAGAAGAGCCGATCATACCATTACCAATCTTACCAATATAGTTCGATACAGAAATCTATTGAAAATTGTGATTTTAGACGACCATTCAAAGATATTTTTATTGCCTAACAAATTCGAAAAATGGTACACCTCAAATACTCCCATTTCGCTAATACCCATTGGACATGTTACCGGAATTCATTCTGATAATTTATTTTATCCTTTAAAAGATGACAGCCTAACTATAGGCTATAGAACCGGAAGCAGCAATCATGTCATCAAGGACGGCATCGTTACAATTGAACATAGTGAAGGCGATTTACTGTTGATGGAATGCATTGATTAATACCGAAAAACCTATTTATAATCCCAACTTATAATTTGACAGAAAGAGATTGACTATCTTTGCGCCGAAATGGAAAAAATAAAACCAAAAACGATTACCGAAAAAACCAATTTGCATCCTAGAAATCTGGATAGATTTGGGTATGATTTTGAACAATTAATCAAAAATTATCCTGAATTGCAGCATTTTGTCGCTGTCAATGAACACCAAATAGAAACTATTGATTTCAGCAATCCCGAAGCGGTAAAATCGCTAAACAAAGCCTTACTGATAACTCATTACGACATTCAGGATTGGGACATTCCTAAAAACTACCTTTGCCCACCCATACCCGGAAGGGCTGATTACATTCATTATATAGCTGATTTATTAGCGTCCAGCAACAACGGAATCATCCCGGAAGGTGAAACGGTTCAAGGTCTAGACATTGGTATTGGTGCCAATTGTATTTATCCAATAATAGGAAATTCGACTTACGGATGGAGCTTTGTAGGAACTGATATTGATGAAAAAGCAATCCAAAATTGCAAAAAAATAATCCAAGACAATCCAAATCTTATGGATGCCATAAGCCTGCAATTACAAACTGAAAGTCGGTTTATTTTTAAAAACATAATTACACCCGAGGATAAATTTACTTTTACCATTTGTAATCCTCCCTTTCATAATTCAAAAGAAGAAGCCACAAAATCTTCCATAAGAAAAATCAATAATTTAGAAAATACCAGAACTAAAAATCCGGTATTGAATTTTGGTGGTCAAAATACTGAATTATGGTGCGAAGGCGGTGAATTAGGTTTCGTAACCCAAATGATTTACGAAAGTGCAAAATACCCTATGCAATGTTTATGGTTCACAACTTTGGTTTCCAAAAAAGAAAATCTTTCCAGTCTTTATAAAACCTTAAACAAAGTTAGTGCTGTAGAAGTAAAAACAATTGACATGGCTCAAGGCCAAAAAACAAGCCGCATTTTAGCGTGGACATTTTTGAGCGACGCACAACAAAAAGCTTGGAAATTTTAGAATTAAAAAAACACTTATAAATACTTTTAAATCATTTTAGACGATAATACTCTTTACTTATTGGCATGTAGTTTTTTGATACCCACAAAAAATATTTATTTATAATGAACCATAAATAAAAGCTTCTATTATTAAATCAATAATTAAAGTTCTAAAAAAATTGTTTTCAAAAAAAATAATATAAATATTCACTATAAATCGAATTTCTTTATATTTTTATGCTTAAAAATAAATTTTAACATAGTTTTACGTAAGTTTGCTACGAAAATCTTAAATAATCAAAAAGATATTTTTTTTTACGATTCATCAAAACATTAGCAAAAAAATCATTCATTTTTAAATAGAGAAACATTAAAAAAAATGAACTAATCCAACTAAATTGTGAAAAGGCAACTACTATATACCGAAACACAAGATGACTCCATACTTTGGAGCAATCTAAAAAAAGGGGATGAAAAAGCTTTTTCAATACTTTTTAAAAAGCATTATTCCCATTTAGTTCGTTATGGAAATTCATTTATTCCTTTTCCTGAAAAAGTCCAGGATTGCGTACAAGATGTTTTTACAGATATTTGGGTTTATAGAAATAAACTAAATGATTCAGTGGTAGTAAAAGCATACTTATTATCCAGTGTTCGTAAACGCATTACTAGATTGCAAGAACGTGATCGTATTTTCCGCGTAAGTACTTCTATAGATTCCATTAAATTTTTATTTGATTTTTCTATAGAATATCATCTCATTGCCGATGAAATAACTGCTGACAAAGTCTCTCGCCTCAATCAATTAATTAATAATTTGCCTTCTCGCCAAAAAGAAGCCTTGTATCTCCGCTACAACCAGGAACTTACTGTAGACCAAATAGCACATACGCTTGATATTAATTATCAATCCGCAAACAATCTTTTACATCGTGCTTTATTGTGTCTGCGCAAAGATTGGAAAGGAAGTATTTCCCTTATTTTATTACTATTTTCAACTGCTTTTTAGGTTTAAAAAAAAAATCAAAAAAAAATAGGATTTAATGAGTATCCAGTAAAAAAACTGTCCTCTATATAATTGTAACCTTTTTTTTGATGCAACACCGTAACAATTATACTGAAATAGAAGACTTTTTAGCCGATGAATCATTCCATCTATGGGTGTGTTTCAAAGACGACCAACAAGACTGGGAAGAATGGACTTTAGAAAACTCCAGTCGTGCTAAATTGGTAGAAGAAGCCCGTTTATGGCTGTTAGCAATGAAAACTCCTGATAGTGACTTATCTTCGGAGGCCGTTCAAAATGCATTAGAAGCTACTTGGATGAAAATTGAAACAAAAGAAGAAAATAAAAACGCATTAGCTCAGCCAATTCTAAAACTTTGGAGAAACCAATGGTTTAAAAGAGTAGCTGCCATTTTAGTTATAGGTCTTTTATCGGGCTGGTTTTATAACCAACATTTCGGCACTAAAAATTCGACACTTACCTATAATGAATTGATCAATGAAAATGACGAGGGTCTGGTTGAGCAAACAAATAATTCCGACAAACCCCAAATAATAACATTATCAGATGGTAGTTCCGTATTATTACAACCTAATAGCAAGTTGAGTTATCCAAAAATATTTGTTGGCAATGAAAGAAAGGTTTACTTATCTGGTGAAGGTTTTTTTGAAATTAGTAAAAATCCTCAGAGGCCATTTTTTGTCTTTGCAAATGAAATTGTCACTAAAGTAGTTGGAACCAGTTTTAAAATAAAAGCATACGCTAATCAGCCAAATATAGAGGTTGTAGTTCGTACCGGTAAAGTTAAGATAATATCAAACCAATCAATTACAAACGCAAAAAACGAATTGATTGTATTATTACCCAATCAAGCCTTACGATTCGTCCGAAAAAACTTAAGTTTTAATAAAATTACCGATATAACGCAAGATGAATCATTAAGTCATTCCACAAGTACTATCGAACAATTGGGATTTGAATTTACAGATATCCCAGTTGCACAAATTTTCAAAACTATTGAGCAAGCTTATTTGGTAAAAATTGATTTTTCTCAGGAAAAACTAAAAGACTGTTATCTTACCACGTCTTTGGGAGACCAACCTTTACCAGAAAAACTCAAAATTATCTGTAAAAGTCTTGGAAATAACAGCAGTTATGAAATGAATGGAAACCAAATAATTATTATATCAGATGGATGCAATTAACATTATTTAGCCTATGAATTAAAACACTAAAAAAAAGCGCCGAAAATGCTGTAACATTCCCGACGCCTTGAATTAAATCAATTACTTCTCTGTAAAGAGTAATTGTTGCGTTCTCAATAACCAAACAAAAGAATATTAACAAACACAAACCAAAATTATGAAAAAAACTATCCTTAAACAAAGATTACTCTTTCGAATCATGAAAATAACCTTATTTCAATTTGTTTTAGCCCTTGTTTTTTCAAGTGTCACTACAGCGAATACTATCAGAGGACAAAAAAAATTGGATACAAAGGTAACTGTTACCCTAACCGATTTGAACTTAGATACTGCGTTAACTAAACTTGAAAAATTGGCAAATGTGAAATTTTCGTACAATTCGAGAATGTCACAATTGAATCAAAAAGTGAGTGTTTATGCTAATAATGAAGCATTATCAAGTGTGCTGACGCGCATTTTAAAACCACTTAAAATTAATTATACTGAAGTAAGCAATCAAATTGTTTTACAAAAGGAAGGTATCCAAAAAGTGGGTATGAATGGAGACCCTATGTCAACACTAAATGAAAATATAGCAGCTGAAATTATTAAAGGTCGTGTAGTTGATGATGGAGGACAACCTTTACCCGGTGTAACAGTTCTTGTAAAAGGAACTACAAAAGGAACTACAACTGATGCAGATGGAAATTATACCATTACTGCTCAAATGGGAGATGTTTTACAATTTTCTTATGTGGGATTAGAAACTAAATCGGTAACTGTAACTGGAAACATTGTAAATGTTACTTTAACAGGAAGCGGTGAAACACTTCAAGATGTTGTTGTGATAGGTTCACGTAACCCTACCAGAACAGTAACAGAATCTGCTGTGCCAATTGATGTAATCAGCATGAAAGAGATTGCTTCACAAGGACCTCAAGTCAACTTAAATCAAATCTTGAACATGGTTGCACCATCATTTACATCGAATACTACGACTGTAGCTGATGGAACGGATCATATTGACCCTGCACAATTAAGAGGTTTAGGACCAGATCAAGTATTGGTATTGGTAAACGGAAAAAGAAGACATACTTCATCTTTAGTAAATATTAATGGTTCACCTGGAAGAGGATCTGTAGGAACGGATTTAAATGCTATTCCTGCTTTTGCTATCGAAAAAATTGAAGTATTAAGAGACGGAGCTTCTGCACAATATGGTTCTGATGCTATTGCAGGTGTAATCAATATTAATGTAAAGAAAAACACCAACAAATTAGATGTTGCCCTTTTTGGAGGAGGAAATCTTTCAAAAGGTGCTAACGACCATGATGGTGGCATTGATGGTGGTAATTACCAATTAGACTTAAACTACGGAACTGGTCTTGGTAAAGAGAAAAGCTTTATTAATGCAACGGCCAGTTTTCAACTTAGAGATGCTACAAGCAGAGCAAAAGATGTGACGGGTAATTTATTCAATGCCTATAATGCAGTTGAACAAAGAGCCGCCGAAGCCGGAACAAATATTAATGCTCTTTTTGGAAACATAAATAATACTCCAAATACGACACAAATACTTACCACAATAAAACAGTATGCTCCACAAGTAGGTTATTTTACAACGGCACAACAAACTGCTATAACTGGTGCTGCTACTATTTCTCAAATGCAAAGCGCCTTAAACTTTGATGCTACTGCAGGAGAATTAGCGTATAGAAGTCTTGAAAGAAAAGATTTCAACATGAGAGTGGGACAATCTTCTTTGAAAAGTGCTCAATTCTTTTTGAACGCTGCTTATCCAATCAATGATAAATTGGAAGTATATGCTTTTGGCGGAACCAGTTATAGAACTGGAGAAGCAGCCGGTTTTTACAGAAGACCTAATCAAGCCAGATCATACACAGGTCTGTATCCAAACGGTTTTTTACCTGAAATACATTCTACAATCAACGACGCCTCTGTTGCCGCTGGTCTTAGAGGTATTATATTCGAAAATTGGAATTTTGACTTGAGTAATACTTTTGGAAGAAATGCTTTTGATTATGGAGTTGAAAATACAGTAAATGCTTCTTTAAGAGAAAATTCTCCAACTGAATTTGATGCTGGTGGTTTGGCTTTCGCCCAAAACACAACTAACTTTGACATGAACAGAAAATTTGATGTACTAAAAGGACTGAACGTTGCTTTTGGTGCGGAATACCGTCATGAAAATTTCGCTATCACAGCAGGTCAGCCAGAATCATATAATTTATATGATATCAACGGAGGTGTAGTTACAGCAACAACTCCTGCAAACATTAAAGTTACAGACTTTTTTGGTTCAGCAAGACCAAATGGCTCACAAGTATTTCCTGGTTTCAGACCGGCAAATGCAATTGACAAAGATCGTAACAGTGTAGCTGTTTATACCGATTTAGAATTAGATCTTACTGACAAATGGTTAGTTAATGGAGCGGTTCGTTTTGAGAATTATTCTGATTTTGGAAATACAACTAATTTCAAAGTTGCATCTCGTTATAAATTAACAGATAACATCAATTTACGTGGTGCTGTTTCAACTGGATTTAGAGCACCATCGTTACACCAAATCTATTTTAACTCAACTGCTACACAATTCGTAGGTGGTGTGCCATTTGAAGTTGGTACATTCAGTAATGACTCTCCAGTAGCAAAGGCTTTGGGGATTCCAACATTAAAACAAGAAGAATCTAAAAGTGCCAGTATTGGATTTACAGCAAAAATACCAGCTGCTAATATTACTTTAACTGCTGATGCCTATGTTGTGAAAATTGATGACAGAGTAGTTCTTACCGATCAATTTACTTCTAATGCTGTTACAAAACCTTACTTTGATGCCGCTGGAGCAACTGCAGCAACTTTCTTTGCGAATGCAATTGACACGGAATCAAAAGGAATTGATGTTGTAATTAGCCATAAAACAAGTTTTGGTGAAGGGGTATCTTTAAAAACGGATTTATCTGGTACCATTTCTAAAACCCAAAAAGTAGGCGACATCCATGCATCTCCAATACTAGAAGCAGCAGGTCAGATCAACAAATACTATTCTGAATCCTCAAGAATTTATCTTCAAGAAGCAGTGCCAAGAGTTAAAGCTAATTTAACGAACTCACTTTCTTACAAAAAATTCGATTTCTTCTTGAGAAACGTTTATTTTGGTAAAGTAACTGACCCAAACATTGCTGACGCAAATAATGACGGGACTATCAATGCTATTGTTGTAAATAATCAAGCAGTTGAAAACGAACACCCAGTATGGGCAGCGAAAATCATTACCGATTTGTCTATAGGATTTAAAATTACAAGTGCAACAAAAATTGTTGTAGGAGCTAATAACATTTTTGATATTTATCCAACTTACAATTTAGGACCTCAAACAATTGCAAAAAGAGCTTCTGGAGTTGATGCTAATGGAGCAGTTATTTATTCAACAACTACATCTTCAAACAATTCAATCGATTTGTCTAATGCAAATCAATTTGTATATTCAAGAAACACATCTCAATTTGGTCAAAACGGTCGTTTTGTTTTTGCCAGATTAAGCTTCAGCTTCTAGAAAAACATTTTACATCATGGAAAGCCATCAACTTTTGTTGATGGCTTTTTTTGGCTTAAACTTTAGTAAAAAAAGAACCCAAACTTTGTACCTTTGTTTCTCTTAACCTTTGTCCCTTGTTTTAAATGAATTTCCAAGTAGTATCCGATTACCAGCCCAAAGGCGACCAACCCCAAGCGATTGAAAAATTGACACAAGGGATTATTGATGGTGAAAAATTCCAAACTTTATTGGGAGTTACCGGATCTGGAAAAACATTTACGGTGGCCAATGTGATTCAGGAAGTACAAAGACCAACATTAGTTTTGGCACACAACAAAACCTTGGCAGCGCAATTGTACTCAGAATTCAAACAATTTTTCCCGAATAATGCCGTGGAATATTTCGTTTCTTATTACGATTATTACCAGCCTGAAGCATTCATGCCCGTAACCGGTGTTTTCATTGAGAAGGATTTATCCATCAATGAAGAACTGGAAAAAATGCGAATGTCAACAACCGCTTCGTTGCTTTCCGGAAGAAGAGATATTTTAGTAGTGGCATCGGTTTCGTGTTTATACGGTATTGGAAATCCAATAGAATTTCAGAAAAACTTAATTCCGATTGAGAAAGGACAAATCATCTCCCGAACCAAATTATTGCATCAACTGGTACAAAGTTTATATTCTAGAACTGAAGCCGATTTTAACCCCGGAAGTTTCAGAATAAAAGGAGATACAGTGGATGTTTATCCCAGTTATGCGGATGAGGCGTATCGAGTTCATTTCTTTGGTGATGAAATCGAGGAAATCGAAAGTTTCGACACAAAGAATTCTAAAGTCATTGAAAAATTTGATAAACTGACGATTTATCCAGCCAATATGTTTGTGACTTCACCAGATGTTTTGCAAGGTGCAATTTGGGAAATTCAACAAGATTTGGTCAAACAAGTCGATTATTTCAAGGAAATAGGAAAACCTCTCGAAGCAAAACGATTGGAAGAACGCACCAATTTTGATTTGGAGATGATTCGCGAACTCGGTTATTGTTCCGGAATCGAAAATTATTCCCGTTATCTGGACGGTCGTTTACCAGGAACAAGACCTTTTTGTTTATTGGATTATTTCCCGAAAGACTACTTAATGGTGGTTGACGAAAGTCACGTGACACTTTCTCAAGTTAGCGCCATGTATGGCGGGGACAGAAGCCGAAAGGAAAATTTAGTGGAATATGGTTTCCGACTTCCGGCTGCGATGGACAATCGTCCGCTGAAATTCGAGGAATTTGAGGCAATGCAAAATCAGGTTATTTACGTTTCGGCAACACCAGCCGATTATGAATTGCAAAAAACTGAAGGTGTCGTTGTCGAGCAGGTAATTCGTCCAACAGGATTATTGGATCCAATTATTGAAATTCGACCAAGTTTAAATCAGATTGATGATTTAATTGAAGAAATTCAGGTTCGAGCAGAAATTGACGAACGGGTTTTAGTGACGACTTTAACCAAAAGAATGGCGGAAGAATTGGCCAAATATTTAACCAAAGTCAATATTCGTTGCCGTTATATTCACTCAGAAGTAGATACTTTAGAACGCATAGAAATCATGCAAGATTTGCGAAAAGGAATTTTTGATGTGTTAATTGGCGTGAATTTACTTCGTGAAGGCTTGGATTTACCCGAAGTTTCTCTAGTGGCAATTTTAGATGCAGATAAAGAAGGTTTTTTGCGAAGCCATCGTTCGCTAACGCAAACAATAGGTCGTGCAGCACGAAACCTGAATGGAAAAGCAATTATGTACGCTGATAAAATTACGGCAAGCATGCAAAAAACCATTGACGAAACCAATTATCGCAGAACAAAACAAATTAATCACAATACTGCAAATAATTTGGTTCCTCAAGCCTTAAATAAAAAAATCGAGAGCGCCTTTACCAAAAATCCTTTGGCAGATTATGAATTAGGGTATACTCTTTCATCCGCAGCCGAACCAGTTATTGAATATTTATCAAAAACAGAAATAGAAAAACGCATTCGTGAAAAACGAAAAAACATGGAAAAAGCGGCAAAGGAATTGGACTTTATGCAAGCTGCAAAATTACGTGATGAAATAAAAGCGTTGCAAGGACAATTAACTTAATTCTGTTCTTCCTGAAAAATATTCAATAAAACTTCGCCGTCAATAATTGCATTTGGAGCTTCCTTCATTAACTTAAGAATGCGTTTTGTTGCCTCTGGATTGAGTCCCATGTCAATTGCTATTTGTTGGATAGCGATAGTTTCTTTTTTATGCAAAATTCCATCGCAATGCATCAATAAAGCTAATCTATAAAATTGTTGAATGCGTTGAAAATCTGATTTAATGGGTAATTGGGGTAATTCCTGATGAAACAAATCATTGAATCCTCCTTTTACTAAGTTTAATTCATTGGCAACAATAAACAAAAAATCGTATTCTCTCTTATGCAATTGTCCGTCAACAGTAGAAAAAGCAATCATCTCTAAAAGTAAGCTTCTTTTTTCCTCGTAAGTATCCATGAAATTATTATTTTTAGCTAAAATATTAATTTTTTTAAATAAAAACACAAAATATCAGTAATGATTCAACCGCTTAAGTTAATTCTTACTATACTGCTTTTTGCGGCAGTAAAAAGTTTTGCTCAACAAAGCACCGCATCAAAACAAGTTTCTACCTTTACTATTGAGGCACCGCAACTTAAAACGTCAAAGAAAATCTGGGTATATCTACCTAAAAATTACCTAATTTCAAAAAAGAAATACTCCGTGATATACATGCATGATGCCCAAAATCTATTTGATGCTAAAACTTCCTATTCTGGTGAATGGAATGTTGATGAAAAAATGGACAGTCTCAATGCACAAGTCATTGTCATAGGAATCGAACACGGAAATGACAAACGTTTAGAGGAATTAACGCCTTATAAAAATGAAAAATATGGTGGCGGAAAAGCAACTGATTATTTAGAATTCATTGTAAAAACGTTGAAACCAAAAATTGATAAAACTTACAGAACAAAATCTGAGAAAAAAAACACCACTATCATGGGAAGTTCTTTGGGTGGTTTGACTTCCTTTTACGCTACTTTAAAATATCCTGAAGTGTTTGGTAAAGCAGGTATTTTTTCGCCCGCTTTATGGATTAATCGCAAGGAAATTTTCGAATTAGAAGAAAAAAATAAAAAGCAAAAAACGAAATATTATTTCCTTTGTGGAGATAAAGAAGGTGATGATGATTCTATGATTAGCGACCTCAATAAAATGGAATATTTGATAAATACTAAAAGATGTTATTGCTTAAATTTGAATGAAAAGAAAATAGTAAAAGGAGGACAACACAATGAAATGTTATGGCGCGATGGTTTTGTCAAAGCAGTTTTATGGCTCGGTTATTAATTTAAAAAATAAATACATTAATTTTAAGTACTAAATCAGATTCAAATGGAACTAATCTTAAGAGAATACAACCTTAAATTAAAACATACGTTTACGATTTCAAGAGAATCGATTGACTTCCAGCCTTCCTTGATTGTAATATTAAAAAGTGAAGGATTTTCAGGTTTTGGCGAAGCGACATCTAATCCATATTATAAGATAACCGTTCCAATGATGATGCAGGATTTAGAAAAAATCCGCTCTGTAATTGAAACTACAGCAAATGAAACACCCCAAGAATTTTGGGCAAAAATTCATTCTTATTTAAAAGACGATATGTTTGCTTTGTGCGCTTTGGATATGGCATATACTGATTTGTATGCTCGTAAAAAAGGAAAGAAATTATACGAGTTATGGAATTATTCCATCGATAAAAATCCATTAACCGATTACACCATTGGAATTGCACCCATCGAAAAAATGGTTGCTAAAATGAAGGAATTGCCGTGGCCGATTTATAAAATCAAATTGGGAACCAAAGAAGATATTGCCATTGTAACTGAACTTCGAAAACATACTAATGCCATTTTTAGAATTGACGCTAATTGTGGTTGGGGAGTAGAAGAAACCATAAATAATGCCGTTGAACTAAAAAAACTAGGCGTAGAATTCTTGGAACAACCCATGAAAGCGGACAATTGGGAAGGACACAAGGAAGTTTTTAAACATTCGGTTTTACCTATAATTGCGGACGAAAGTTGCATCATAGAAGAAGATGTGGCCAAATGTCACCATCATTTTCATGGCGTAAATGTCAAATTAGTAAAATGTGGCGGATTAACTCCCGGAAGACGAATGATTGAGGAAGCCAAGAAATTAGGGTTGAAAACGATGGTGGGTTGCATGACCGAATCTACTGTAGGGATATCGGCGATTGCGCATTTATTGCCTCAATTGGATTATGTCGATATGGACGGCGCATTGCTTTTGGCGGAAGATATTGCAACTGGTGTAACCATAGATTTTGGAAAAATAAGCTATTCCGACTTAAATGGTACGGGTGTAACTTTAATGTAGTTCTAAATGAAAGTCAACCAATTTCCAGATCGAATAATAGAAATAAACAATGAAGACTATTTGTATTTTGGCGGAACGGCCTATTTGGGTTTACCAACGCATCCTAAATTCCAAAAGCTGCTCATCAAAAATATTTTACAATGGGGAACGGCTTACGGAAGTTCCAGAAGCGCCAACATTCAACTGACAGCTTATGAAAATGGAGAGCGTTTTTTAGCTAATTACATCAAAGCAGACGCAGCTCTTACCGTTTCATCCGGCATGTTGGCGGGGAAATTAGTAATAGAGGAATTAACTCCTCAAACCGATTGCTTTTTTCATTTTCCTGATACACATACTGCCATCAAAGCGGGAAATAGTCTTCCTTTTTTTATTGGAAATGGATTAAATCCTCGTTTGCTGGATAACGCAACCGAAAAAATTACGATTCTAACTGATGTGGTTCCTTCTTTTCATGTAGAACCAATTGATCTTTCTATTCTAAATTTAATTCCTCCCAATAAAGAAATTACTTTGGTTGTAGACGAATCCCATTCGCTTGGAATTTTAGGGACGAATGGTTGTGGGATTTTTTCGAATATTAATCTTCCAAATATTAAAAGAAAAATCATGATAGCGTCTTTGGGAAAAGCGTTCGGATTGACGGGAGGCGTAATTGCCAGCGATTCTGAATTTATTAATCAGATGGCAGCTCACGATACTTTTGTTTCCAGTGCCGGAATGAATGCGGCATTTGTACAAACTATGGCTGATGCGTCAGTAATCTATTTGCAACAGCATCAAAAATTAAAAGACAATTTAAAATATATAGAAGCTCATTTGATTAAAAATAAAGCAGTTCGTTTTGATCCAGATTATCCCTTAATTTATCCTGAAATCGAAGGAATAAATAAAATTTTCACTGCGAATAAAATTATAGTAACCAATTTTAAATACCCGACTGACACTAAGGATTTAAATAGAATTGTAATTACTGCCAATCACAAAAAAGAAGATTTGGATAAAATAATTCACATTCTGAACCAAAACCAATTCTAAATCTAAAATTGTGGTGCAATTGCTTTTTAACCGTACCTTTGTAAAAAATTAGAATATGATGACAAACAACGATATCTTTAAAAAACTTCGCGTAGCTTTAATGTTGCGTGACGATCAAATAGTTGAAATATTAGAATTAGTAGATTTTAGAATCACTAAATCAGAATTGGGTGCTTTTTTCCGTGATGAAAAACATGAGAATTATATGGAATGTGGCGACCAAGTGTTGCGCAATTTCCTAAATGCTTTAGTAATTCACTTGCGTGGAACGAAAGAAAATCCAAAAAACCCAAATGATGTTTTAGCCAAACACAAAGCTCAAATTCCTGTAAAAGAAGGAGCTTCTGAAAGAGCTGAATTTAAAGCAAAGCCAAGAGACGAAGAAAAATCAAGAGGTGACGAAAGTCCTTCAAAATCGAAACCTGCTGCCAAGAAACCGTTCAAAAAACAATTTTCAAAAGGAGCTCCAAAAGTTCAAATAGTGGAGAAAGTGAAATTTAATTTCGGAAAGAATAAAAAATCGTAAATATGTAGAGAGGCACTGCAGTGCCTCTCTACGATAAATCTATAAATCAAGAAAATCCTGAACGAGAGTTCAGGATTTTTAGTATATATAATATTCTATCAAAAAAATACTTTAAGAACTACAGCTTAACATAGAGCACCCTACTTTATCTCTGGCCCAATCCGGTCTTTTGGCAAACCATTTCTGAAAATCCGGTTGTTCATCGTAGGGATTTTTAAGCATTTCAAATAGTTCATTTAACAACGAATAATCTCCCTTATCTGCGTCATCAATACACAATTGTGCTATGTAATTTCGCAATACGTATTTTGGATTTACGTTATTCATTTGACCTTTTCTTTCAGAATCCGAAAGTGTTTCTTCATTGATTCGAATACTGTATTTCTCAAACCAATCGTGCCACTCTTTCAAGATCGTTTCATTCAAATCCTTTTCATTATAAAAGGCGTCTTTTATGGTATTGAAAGCTGTTGTAGCATTATCTGCTTTAGTGACATTACTCAGGTTTCTAAAGAAAATGGTCATATCCGTTTCTGCACGTTCAAGTAGTTGAATCAGGTTCTCAATTAAAAAAGCATCCTCTTCTTTTTTGATTTGGAAACCTAGTTTATTTTGCATCATATTCAAATACTCCTTTTCGTAATCCGTACTAAAAGCATCCAAAATAGTTTCAAGAGGTTTAGCATCCTGAATCAAAGGATACAAAGCATTGGCCAATTGATACAAATTCCACAGCGCAATTTCAGGCTGATTGCCAAAACGGTATCTTTTATGCTGCCTATCGGTTGTATTGGGAGTCCAATTCGAGTTATAATCTTCTAACCAACCATAAGGTCCATAATCGATGGTAATGCCGTGAATGGACATATTATCGGTATTCATAACACCATGAACAAAACCAACGCGTTGCCAATGCACAATCATATTCAATGTAGTTTGGGTAACTTCATGAAAAAAGTCCAGATATTTCCCAACACCATCCCCTTGAATATGAGGAAAATGATGTTTAATGGTGAAATCAGCTAATAATTTGAGATTAACATAATCTTTTCGAGAAGAAAACAATTCAAAGCTACCAAACCGGATAAAAGATGGTGCCACTCTGCAAACAATTGCTCCTTTTTCATAGGCAGGATTTCCATTATACAATACATCCCGCAGTACTTGATCGCCAGAAAGCATTAGTGAAAGTGAACGTGTTGTTGGAGCACCCAAATAATGCATCGCTTCTGCACATAAATACTCTCGTATAGATGACCGTAAAACTGCAAAACCATCCGCTGCTCGGGAATACGGTGTAGGCCCTGCTCCTTTTAACTGCAAAGTATATGTTTCATTGTTATGAACAACTTCGGTTAAATTGATGGCACGACCGTCACCTAATTGCCCGGCCCAATTCCCAAATTGATGTCCGGCATAACTCAAAGCATACGGTTTCGTGCCCGGATAAACGGTGCTTCCTGAAAAAATATTAAAAAAATCAGTTGAAAGTATATCTTCTTGAGAAAGACCAATAGCATTTGCTACTTCAGTTGAAGCATGAATTAGTGAAGGATTTGAAGGTTTTTTAGGTAGTACAAACGAATAACAAGCTTGCTGGACCTGTCTCGGCGTATTGCTTTCACTTGGATCAGCAGGCAACTCGCTTATAAAACTATTTTGCAAATGAAGTTTCATATCTTTAAAAAGAATTAAATAAAAATCAGTAGGTATTATAATGTAAAGATATTCGATACCCTACATTAAATAGAACTCTTTTGATAATTTTAATTTATAACTAAAATCGTTTCGCTTATAATATTAAAATTCCATTTATAGCATCATCCGTAAAGTATACTGTATAAAAAAATCCTGAGCTTTCACTCAGGATTTTTTAAAAATATATAACAATTTTCTAATTAAGAAAGTGCCGCTTTTACTTGGTCAGCTGCTTCTTGAAATTCAACAGCAGATAAAATTGGCATTCCTGAATTATCAATTAATTCTTTTGCAATAGCTGCATTTGTACCTTGTAAACGAACAATGATTGGTACTTTAATTGCATCACCCATATTTTTGTAAGCATCAACAACTCCTTGCGCCACACGGTCACAACGAACAATTCCCCCAAAAATATTAATCAAAATTGCTTTTACGTTTTGATCTTTTAAGATAATACGGAAAGCAGTTTCAACACGTTTTGCATCAGCAGTTCCACCTACGTCAAGGAAGTTAGCAGGCTCAAAACCAGCATATTTAATTAAATCCATAGTTGCCATAGCTAAACCAGCTCCGTTCACCATACATCCTACTGTACCGTCAAGATCAACATAGTTTAAACCTACTTCTTTTGCTTCAACTTCGATTGGGTTTTCCTCACGAACGTCACGCATATCAGCATATTTCTTTTGTCTGTATAAAGCATTATCATCGATATTTACTTTAGCATCTACAGCCATGATTTTATTGTCAGATGTTTTCAAAACCGGGTTGATTTCAAACATCGAAGCATCAGAACCAATATATGCATTGTATAAAGAATCGATGAATTTTACCATTTCTTTAAAAGCATTACCTGAAAGACCTAAGTTAAAAGCAATTCTTCTTGCTTGAAAACCTTGTAATCCAACAGAAGGATCAACTTCTTCGGTAAAAATTAAATGTGGAGTGTGTTCCGCAACTTCTTCAATATCCATTCCACCTTCAGTAGAATACATAATCATGTTACGACCTGTAGCTCTATTTAATAAAACAGAAACATAAAACTCAGAAGTTTCACTTTCGCCAGGATAATAAACATCTTCAGCGATTAAAACTTTATGTACTTTTTTACCTTCGGCAGAAGTTTGAGGCGTTATTAATTGCATTCCGATGATTTGTTCTGCAATTTCTTCTACTTGTTGTAAATTTTTGGCAAGCTTAACTCCACCACCTTTTCCACGTCCACCTGCATGAACTTGGGCTTTTACTACGTACCAACTTGTACCGGTTTCGGTAGTTAATTGTTTTGCAGCAGCAACGGCTTCTACTGGACTATTAGCAACGATTCCGCGTTGAATGCGAACTCCGTAGCTAGCTAAAATCTCTTTTCCTTGATATTCGTGTATGTTCATAATATAGAATTTGTCTGGATTCTGAATTTATTTCAGAATAAAAGTGGCACAAAAATAGCAAAATTAAACTTAACTGCTATTTTTTTTTATTAAATGTAGCGCCTAAATTTGTATATTTCTGGCTAATCATTGGTCGATGCAAAAAATATAAAAAATAACAAACATTTTGTTATAATTCTAAAACAAAAATCATCAGTAAAATAATTCTCTCAAAATAATTGACATAAGTCCTTTTAATCTGTTTTCTTTTTATAGAAAAATCAATTGAACTGTATTTAAATACAATTATTGTGATTTATCGTACCTTTTTCTACTATTACTGTAAAAATACATTCAATTTGGCTTTTACACTCATTATATGTTACTAAATCTTTAATTTTGTAAAAAAAATATTAAGCATGAAAGTTAAAGAACAAGGCCTTTATTTGCCCGAATTT
Source organism: Flavobacterium esculini (assembly GCF_048284325.1). Taxonomy (NCBI): domain Bacteria; kingdom Pseudomonadati; phylum Bacteroidota; class Flavobacteriia; order Flavobacteriales; family Flavobacteriaceae; genus Flavobacterium; species Flavobacterium esculini. Next base: position 54,095 of record NZ_JBLVPI010000021.1, read on the forward strand.
GAACATGATAATTGTGGCGCAGGATTTATTTGTAATTTGAATGGAATTAAGTCTAATGATATTATTCATAAAGCACTTGATATCTTAATAAAGCTAGAGCATCGTGGAGCTGTAAGTGCAGATGGAAGAACTGGAGATGGAGCTGGAATATTATTTGATATCCCTCATATCTTTTTTAAAAAAGTATGTGATTTTGAAATACCAGAAGCAAGACAATATGCAGTAGGAATGGTTTTTATGCCAAAAAGCATAAACCAAGTAGCTTTTTGTAAAACAACTTTTGAGGATTCTATTCGCAATCAAAATTTAGAAATTCTAGGATGGAGAGATGTTCCTGTAGATGTTTCTAATTTAGGACAAATTGCAGCTGAAAAAGAACCAACAGTAAAACAAGTATTCGTTGGTAAAAATGGATTGGACCTTACGGAACAACAATTTAACGCCAAAATGTTTGCTGCAAGAAAAATTGCAGAGCATATTATAATAAATTCTAGAACTTCAGAAAGTCATATGTTCTATTTCTCTAGTTTTTCAACAACTACCATTATATATAAAGGGTTGTTGATGCCAGAAGACATTAGTCGTTACTATACTGATTTATCTGATACTGACTTAGTTACCAGATTAGCTTTAGTTCACCAACGCTTTTCAACAAATACGTTTCCTTCATGGGAATTAGCACAACCATTTAGATACATGTGTCATAATGGAGAAATCAATACACTTCGTGGTAACATTAGCAGAATGCGTGCTCGTGAAGAATTGATGCAAAGTGATGTATTTGGTGATGATTTGAAAAAATTATTCCCTATCATACTAGAAGGAAAATCGGATTCAGCTTCTATGGATATGGTTGTCGAGTTGTTATTGATGACCGGACGTTCTTTACCTGAAGCAATGATGATGGTGGTTCCTGAAGCTTGGGAAAAACACCAGACCATGTCGGAAGACAAAAAAGCATTTTACGAATATAATGCTTGTATCATGGAACCTTGGGATGGTCCAGCTTCGATTCCGTTTACAGATGGTAACGTTATCGGTGCCTTATTAGATAGAAATGGTTTGAGACCTTCTCGTTATACACTTACAAAAAGTGGTTTCGTAATTATGTCTTCAGAAATTGGTGTTCTTGATACCAAACCAGAAGATGTAGTGCAACATGGTCGTTTAGAGCCAGGGAAAATGTTTTTGGTTGATATGAACGAAGGTAGAATCATTGAAGATGATGAAATCAAAAACTCAGTAGTTACCAAACGTCCATACAAAAAATGGTTAGATGAGAATTTATTACAATTAGCTCAAATTCCTTACACTAATAATCCAATACCTACTGAAAACATTGACTTTGAAACAAGACAACGTCTATTTGGATATACTATTGAGGATTTAAAAACAATCATAAACCCAATGGGAGCTCAAGGTAATGAAGCTTTAAGTTCTATGGGTAATGATACTCCGTTAGCAGTTTTATCAGATCAGCCACAACTTTTATACAACTATTTCAAACAATTATTTGCCCAGGTTACCAACCCACCATTGGATGGTATTCGGGAAGAAATTATTACTGATATCAGTTTAGCAATTGGTGGTGATTATAATATTTTTGATGTTGATCCTAAACATTGTAAAAAATTAAAGATTCAAAATCCAGTTATTTCGAATGAAGATTTAGATAAAATAAGAAATATCGATCATGCTGATTTCAAATCGGTGACTATTTCTACTTTATATGATATCGAAAAAGGAGTAAATGGATTGGAACGCGCTTTGGAAAGAGCAGTTCAAGCTACTTTTAAAGCGGTTTCAGAAGGATGTAACATCGTAATCATTTCTGACAGGGGTGTAAGCGAAAAAATGGCTCCAATACCAATGCTATTGGCTTGTTCATATATTCATCATTCACTAAATATTCTACAAGTTCGTTCGAAATTTGGAATCATAATTGAATCTGCTGAACCACGTGAACCGCATCATTTTGCACTATTATTTGGTTATGGTGCAAGTGCAATAAATCCTTATATGGTAAATGAAATCATTCATGACCAAGTTAACCAAGGTTTTATTACTGGTATAAAAGCGGATTATGCTATCAAAAATTATAATAAAGCGATTGCAAAAGGAATCCTTAAGATCATGAACAAAATTGGTATCTCTACTTTACATTCGTATAGAGCGGCACAAATTTTTGAAATTTTAGGATTAAATAAAACATTCACTTCTAAATATTTCCCTTACACTCCTTCTAGAATCGAAGGAATTGGGTTAAATGAAGTAGAAAAAGAAATCAAAAAAAGATATCAAAAAGCTTTCCCAAATTCAAAAGTTGCCAATTTATTGCCGCTTGAAATTGGAGGTGTCTACAGATGGAGAAGAACTGGTGAAAAACACATGTTCAACCCAACAACGATTTCTAAATTACAACAGGCTGTACGATTAAACAGTCCGGAAAGTTATAAGGAATACTCTGATATGGTCAATGACCAAAGTAAAAACCTAATGACTATTAGAGGTTTATTTGAATTCAATAATTTGGACCCAATATCTATTGACGAAGTAGAGCCTTGGACCGAAATTGTAAAAAAATTCAAAACTGGAGCCATGTCTTATGGATCTATCAGTCAGGAAGCCCATGAAAACTTGGCCATTGCCATGAATAGAATTGGAGGAAAAAGTAATTCTGGAGAAGGTGGAGAAGATTCAAAACGTTTCCAAAAAGACTTAAATGGTGATTCTAGAAATAGTGCCATTAAACAAGTCGCTTCCGGAAGATTTGGTGTATCTATCAATTATTTGACAAGTGCCAAAGAGATTCAAATAAAAATGGCTCAAGGTGCAAAACCTGGAGAAGGTGGACAATTACCCGGAGAAAAAGTAGTGCCATGGATTGCCGCTGTAAGAAATTCAACACCATATGTTGGATTAATTTCGCCTCCGCCACATCACGATATTTATTCCATTGAAGATTTATCTCAATTGATTTTTGATTTAAAAAATGCCAATCGTGAAGCTCGTATTAACGTTAAGCTAGTTTCTGAAGTTGGTGTTGGAACAATCGCTGCCGGTGTTGCTAAAGCAAAAGCCGATGTGATTTTGATTTCAGGATACGATGGAGGAACAGGTGCTGCACCATTAACTTCATTACAACATACAGGTATTCCTTGGGAACTTGGACTTGCAGAAGCGCAACAAACTTTAATCTTAAATGATTTAAGAAGTCGTGTAGTTCTAGAATGTGACGGACAATTAAAAACAGGACGTGATGTAGCTATTGCTGCGTTACTTGGAGCTGAAGAATTTGGTTTTGCAACAGCACCTTTAGTCGCATCCGGTTGTATTATGATGAGAGCGTGTCACTTGAATACTTGTCCAGTTGGTATCGCAACGCAGGATCCTGAATTGAGAAAGAATTTCAAAGGAACTCCGGAGCACATCATTAACTTCATGTATTTTATTGCGGAAGAGTTAAGAGAAATTATGGCGCAATTAGGTTTTAGAACACTTAAAGAAATGGTGGGACAGTCTCAAAAATTGAATGTCAACAAAGCCATCAAACATTACAAAGCTAGTGGATTAGATTTGTCTACTATTTTATATAAACCTGAAAAAGCTAAAGTAGTCCCAAATCACAATACAACTACTCAAGATCATGCTTTAGATAATGTACTGGATTTTGAAATCATAAAAGCTGCTATTCCTTCTATTTATAGAAAAGAAAAAACAAGAGTTACTTTTGATATCAAAAATACAGATCGTTCTGTTGGTGCAATACTAAGTAATGAAATTTCAAAAATATATGGTGCACAAGGTTTACCTGAAGACACGATATTAGTTGATTTTGAAGGTTCTGCCGGACAAAGTTTTGGTGCTTTTGCAACAAATGGTTTGTCATTCAAAATTCATGGAAACTGTAATGATTATTTAGGAAAAGGGCTTTCAGGTGGTAAATTAATTATCAAAGTCCCTCCTACTGCAACATTCAAACCCGAAGAAAATATCATCATTGGTAACGTTGCACTTTACGGAGCAATTACTGGTGAAGCCTATATCAATGGTATGGCTGGAGAACGTTTTTGTGTTAGAAATTCTGGAGCAACAGCAGTTGTTGAAGGAATTGGAGATCATGGATGCGAGTATATGACTGGAGGAACTGTAGTGGTTCTAGGAAAAACCGGAAGGAATTTTGCCGCAGGTATGAGTGGTGGTATTGCTTATGTTTTTGATCCAAATAAAAAATTCGACGATACTTTATGTAATATGGAGATGGTAGCTTTTGAAACATTAGAAGATGAAGACATAGCTAAACTGAGACGTTTAATTAAAAATCATTCGATGTATACCAATAGTCCATTGGCAAAAAGAATTTTGGCTGATTGGGAAAATCAACAAAAACACTTTATTAAAGTGATGCCAACAGATTATAAAAAAGCATTGAAAAGATTAGCAGAAGAAAAGCAAATAGAAGAACTAATAGCATAGTTATGGGTAAGATAGGTGGATTTAAAGAATATAATAGAACTGACGAAAATAATATAGCTGTTGTAGAACGTGTATCAAACTATAATGAGTTTACAATTCCGTTAGCAAAAGATAAAATTAAAGAACAAGGTTCAAGATGTATGGATTGTGGAATTCCTTTTTGCCACAGTGCCTGTCCATTAGGAAATTTGATTCCTGATTTTAATGACATGGTACATCAAGAAGAATGGGAAAGTGCATTGGAGATTTTACAATCAACAAACAATTTTCCTGAATTCACAGGAAGATTATGTCCTGCTCCATGCGAAAAATCATGTGTTTTAGGTATAATCAGTGAACCAGTAGCTATTGAAAATATTGAAAAAAATATTGTCGAAAGAGGTTTCGCAGAAGGATGGATAAAACCACAAATTCCAGCGACAAGAACAGGCAAAACAGTAGCTGTAATAGGCTCTGGTCCTGCAGGTTTAGCCGCTGCACAACAATTAAATCGTGCAGGACATACCGTTACGGTTTTTGAAAGAGACAATGCTATTGGTGGTTTATTACGTTACGGAATTCCAAATTTTAAATTAGAAAAAGGAATTATCGACAGACGTGTGGCTATTCTAGAAGCTGAAGGAATTGTATTTAAAACAAATGTAAACGTTGGTGTAAATTTTAGTATTGAAGAATTAAATTCTTTTGATTCAATCGTATTGTGTGGTGGTGCAACTGAAAGAAGAAGCTTACCTACAAAAGGAATTGAAAGCAAAGGAGTTGTTCAAGCAATGGATTTTTTAACCCAACAAACTAAAGTATTATACGGAGAATCAATTCAAGACCAAATCAAAGCTACTGGTAAAGATGTTATCGTTATTGGTGGTGGGGATACTGGGTCGGATTGTGTTGGAACTTCAAACCGACACGGTGCAAAATCGGTTACTAATTTTGAGATTTTACCAAAACCACCCGTTGGAAGAAGTGAAACTACACCTTGGCCTTTTTGGCCTTTGCAATTAAAAACTTCCTCTTCTCATGAAGAAGGTTGTGACAGAAACTGGTTAATCAATACCAAAGAATTCATTTCTAATGAAAAAGGGGAATTAACAGGATTGAAAACCGTTGAAGTAGCTTGGAAAATGACCCCAGGACAAAGACCTGAATTGATAGAAAAAGAAGGATCAGAAAAAATATGGCCTTGTGATTTAGCTTTATTGGCACTTGGATTTACAGGTCCTGAAAAAACATTAAGTGATCAATTAGGTTTGGAAGTAGATTTTAGAAGTAACTACAAAGCCAACAATTATCAAACGAATGTTCCTCATATATTTACTGCCGGTGACATGAGAAGAGGACAATCCCTAATTGTTTGGGCAATATCTGAAGGTCGTGAAGCTGCTAGAGAAGTAGACAATTATTTAATGGGTTTCACAAATTTACCAACTAAAGGTAACGGTGATTTACCTAGTTTATAATAAAACATAATTGTACAAAATCCCTTGATAATTAATTTATCAAGGGATTTTTATTTTATAAAAGTTACAAAAAACTAATAAATCATATTAAATGTTACAATAATAACATTTTGTTATATTTTGTTAAAACCTGTATTTTTATTTGTTTGTATTGATAAAGAATAATAAATTTGCCTAAAAATAGAATCAAAATGCAAGGAAAAGACTTATTACAATTAGCAGAACAATTCGGTAGCCCGATATATGTTTATGATGCAGAAAAAATACAATCCCAATATAATAGATTAACAAAAGCTTTTTCAAAAGTAGATAAGTTGCGTATAAATTATGCTATGAAGGCACTTTCAAATGTGGCTATACTTCAATTACTCAAAGAAATGGGATCTGGTTTAGACACTGTATCTATTCAAGAGGTATTGTTGGGACTACATGCTGGATATGAGCCTGAAAAAATATTCTATACCCCAAACGGAGTTTCTTTAGAAGAAATTGAAGAAGTTTCTGCTATGGGTGTTCAAATAAATATCGATAACTTATCTATATTAGAGCAATTTGGTACAAAATACCCAAGCGTTCCAGTATGCATTAGAATAAATCCTCACGTAATGGCAGGAGGTAATGCAAATATATCTGTTGGTCATATTGATAGTAAATTTGGTATTTCTGTTCACCAATTGCCCCATTTGGTTCGTATTGTTGAAAACACAAAAATGAATATTGTTGGTATTCATATGCACACGGGTTCCGATATTCTAGATATAGAAGTGTTTTTATATGCAGCAGAAATCTTATTTGATGCCGCAAAAAACTTCAAGAATCTTGAATTTCTAGACTTTGGAAGCGGATTTAAAGTACCCTACAAAAAAGATGATATTGAAACCGATATTGAGGAATTAGGAAAGAAACTTTCGAAAAGATTCAATGCTTTTTGTGTAGAATACGGTAAGGAATTGACCTTAATATTCGAACCTGGAAAATTTCTAGTAAGTGAAGCTGGTTTCTTTTTAGCTAAAGTTAATGTGGTAAAACAAACTACGTCAACCGTTTTTGCAGGAATAGACAGTGGTTTCAATCACTTAATAAGACCGATGTTTTATGGTTCCCAACATCATATTGAAAACATTTCACACCCAAAAGGGAAAGAACGTTTTTATTCCGTTGTGGGATACATTTGTGAAACGGATACTTTTGCAAATAATAGAAGAATATCCGAAATAAAAGAAGGTGATATTTTATGTTTTAGAAATGCAGGAGCCTATTGTTTTTCTATGGCATCAAATTATAATTCTAGATACAAACCTGCAGAAGTATTGTGGATGAAAGGCGAAGGTCACTTAATAAGAGCACATGAAACCTTTGAAGATTTATTAAAAAATCAAATTCCATTACCAGTAGCTGCTACTGTTTAAATAAACTTAAAAAATCCCATCTCATTTAAAACTTGAGATGGGATTTTTCATTAAACATAATAGTTCCAGCTTATTTATTTTCTAAAACTTCTTCCAAAACATTAGCTTCCGTTCCATTTGGAAAAGGAATTTTAATTTTTTGAGCAATTGTAGGTGCGATTTGTGTGATATATTTCTTCGCAAATGATTCTCCCTTTTTAACATGCCAGCCGTAGAAAATAACTGGTACATGCGTATCGTAGCTGTACGGGGTTCCATGTGAGGTCCCAGTCCCTTGGTATTCTATATAAGCCTCTTTATCAAGAATAACAAGATCTCCATCTTGTGTTGGATCATACCCATTTGTTATAAAATTAAGATAGTAATCATTTCCCGTAGAACCCAGTATTTCTTCTTCAGAATAAACTCTTTTAACGTGTTCCTGTGTCATTAAATAGTCTTTAAAAGACTGTTTAACTTTACTCAAATCAAGTCCTTTAGACTTAATAATATCTCTATTAAATAAAAGATTGAAATTAGAATAATTCACAATTAAATCGGCTCCAAAAGTAGCGATAGAAAAGTCTTTTAACCCTTTAATAATATCTTTTGGATTGATGCTTCTTACGTTGTACTTATTATCCCTTAGATAATTTACGTTTTCAGCTCCCGCATGATCTGCAGTAAGAAAAAGCAAATAATTATCTTTCCCCACAGTTTTGTCTAAATTAGCTAAAAAATCAGCTATAGTCTGATCTAAACGTAAATAAGTATCTTGTAGTTCGATAGATCTTGGCCCAAGTAAATGGCCTACATAATCAGTAGAAGAAAAACTAACTGTCAAAAAATCGGTAATAGTATCTTTTCCCAATTCTTCTTTTTCAATTGCTTGGATTGCAAATTCCGCCAAAAGGTTATTACCAAATGGGGTAGAACGTATAACTCCTGCATCATTTTTATCATACATGTCTTTTAAATTATATGGAAATATAGCCGCAGTACTATTGTATAATTTTCCCTCATAAGGATTATCATCTGGGAGGCTTTCGTTATAAGTTCCGGCAGGTTTGAATAAATCCCACCCTTTAGTTATATAAGGCATGTATCTTTTTTCTTGATTGAATTGTGTAACCCAGTCCGGTAATGCAGAACCATAGAAAGAACTAGAAATAAAAGATCCCGTTTTACTAAACCAAAAAGCCCAATTAGCAAAATGTCCGGCAGACAAAATAGCTCCACGGTCTTTTAAACTCATGCCAATCACTTTCCCTTTAAAATTTGTTGCTAATTTCAATTCATCAGTAATGGTTGTACTTAATAAATTCTTTGGAGACATTTCTCCTTCTTTGACTGTACCATCTCCAATTGTTTTAACAGATGCATCGTCTGTACAATACATCTCTTTACCCAGACTTCTGCTAAACCATTCATTTCCTACAATTCCATGAGTAGAAGGAGTAGTACCGGTATAAATAGAAGCATGCCCAGGTGCTGTATAAGTTGGCATGTAATTATAATGCATATTTTGGAAAGTATATCCATTCCCCATTAATCTTTTAAAACCATTAGGTAAAAAATCATCCGAAAAACGATATAAATATTCCATCTTCATTTGATCAATAACAATACCAACAACCAGTTTTGGTCGATCTTGAGCCTGCATATTTAAAGACATAATAAATGTCAAAAACAAAATAATTTTTTTCATATTGTATTTTTATATAGTTCAACAAAAATACAATTTAATGTTATAAAATAAGTCCTAAGAAAACGGTAAGTACGATAAATTAATCATTTCTTAAATCGAATCCGTCTGGATCATTTTAGGTTAATTAACTGACTGGTTTTGCATTTGACTATAACGAAAAAATCCTCATCAAATTAATGATGAGGATTTAATAGAACCTGAAACGAGTTCAGATCAAAGAAAGGCGACGACATACTCTCCCACATAACTGCAGTACCATCTGCGCAGGCGGGCTTAACTACTCTGTTCGGGATGGGAAGAGGTGAGCCCCGCCGCAATAACCACCTTAAG